>JBBSAN010000946.1:0-2763 GCA_038252265.1 Chloroflexia bacterium | reverse complement strand
GGCGCGTGCTACATCACCAGTGAAGGCAGCATCGGCTCCGGCGTGCGCCGCCTGGAGGCAGTCACCGGGCGGGGCGCGGTCGAGTGGGTGGAAAGCCGCAACGCCCTGATTGCCGAGGTCGTCAGCACGGCGGGCGCGCAGCCCGACCGGGTAGTGGCGCAGATCCGGGGCTTGCACGAGCAACTGAAAAGCGCGCAAAAGCGTATTCAACAATTAGAGCGGCAGATCGCCACCGGCGCGGTCGGCGGCGGCAGCCAGCAGCGTAGCGATGTCGGCGGGGTCGCGGTGGTGACCGGGCGCACCGACGCCTCCAGCGCCGACGCTCTGCGCGAGGCCGCCGATCACCTGCGGACCACGATGGGCAGTGGCGCGGTCGTCCTCGGCAGTGTGATCGATGGCAAGCCCAGCCTGGTCGCGATGGCGACCCCCGACGTGGTGCAACGCGGCTTCCACGCCGGGAAACTATTGAAGACGCTCGCCCCGATCATCGGCGGCGGGGGCGGCGGTCGCCCCGACATGGCCCAGGCCGGGGGCCGCGATTCATCCCGCCTGGACGACGCCCTGGCGGCGGCAGGCGCGGCCATTAGCGACATTATGGGGCCAACAGGTTAAAGGGACACAGACGAGTGGTCAATGGTCAGTGATCAGTGACCAGTAATCAGTAACGAGTGGGTTTAGCAGTTCTATACTGACCACTGACCACTGACCACTCGTAAGGAGATAGCGATGCGACAGCCTGGAATGGTGGTAGACGTTGGTCCGGGCGAAACTACCGCGCAGTTGTTGGACCAATTAGACAAAGTGCCTCAGCGCACCCAGCTTTTATTGCGCCTGCCACGGGATGCCAAGGCGTTGCGGGAGCTGGACGACTTCAACAAACTGCGCCAGGTCGCCGCCAACCGCGAGCTACAACTGGTGATCTCGTCGCCCGAAAAGACCATCGTCGGCCTGGCCCGCCTGCTCGGCTTCGAGGTGGACGGCAAACCGGCGGGCATTGGCAGTATGGCGGCCTCCGATCCGGTCGCCGCCGCTGCCCCCATGACGCGGCCCGCCCCCCCGGCTACCGGGGGCAGCTCTACCATGCCGGTCGCGGTGCCCGCGATGCCGAGTATGTCTCCGGCACCGGCGGTCAGCCCCCCGCCTGCCACTCCGCTATCGGAGAACGACTGGCTGTTTGGGGCCGGGCAAGAGGCCGTGCCCGACGACCATGTGGAGGCTGCCGGGGGAATGCCCCCGCGCCAGGCCACGCCGCCGCCCGATGTGCATATCGTCGGCGGCCCTGGCGTGACCCCGGCCCTCCGCCCGCCTGCTCCTGATGAGTTCGACGACATTGACGCGATGAACTTCGATGACGCCGAACTGGAGAGCGACTCGGCCCAGTATCGCCAGCAGATCGCCGCGAACGTCGCCGAGCGGACCACCGAGCGCGCCAGCGAAGAAGAAATCGCTGCACTGGAAGCGAGCCTCGCCGCCAGCGCGGCACCCGCCCCGAAAGTCAGCCGGGCGACGAACGGCAGCGGCGGCATGTTGGGTGGGCTGCTGAGTGGCAACCGCAAGCCTGCGCGCGTGGTGCCCCGCGATGCGGCCTCCCGCTCGGGTGCGTCCGCTCCGGCGCGCACTCCTGCCGCCGCCGCGATGAGCGCGGCCTCGGTGGCGCTGCCGCATTCGCTGCTGGACGATGAGCCGCACCAGCCCCAGGCCGATTCGGCAGCGGCTATCGCCATGCCGATGCCGATCCCGATGCCCGCGCCCCGGCCTGCCGCGCTGCCACGGGTGGAACGCCCGGGCCCGGTCGTCCGCACGCGACCGGCGACGGCGCGGCGCGGGGCCGGGTTGTGGGTGGCGCTTGCCCTGATCGCCCTGCTCGGGATTATGCTGGCGGCGGCCTGGGGAGTGGTGACGTTCTTGCCCCAGGCGACGGTCTCGGTCATTCCGGCCACGCAGGTGGTCCTCCACCCGGTCGAAGTACCGGTCAGCACCACCGGCACCAGCCTCTCCTCGGGCGGGGGCCTGGCCGCCCCGGCGCTGTCGGCTGCCGCCCAACTGACCGACACCGCGACGCTCCAGGTGGACCCATTGAGCGCGCCGCCGCTCCAGGCGGCGCGGGTGGCGGCGCAGACCTTCACCGCCAACCTGAGCGAGGAAGCGACGGTGCCGACCAGCGGCAGCCGCGAACAACCCGCCGGGAAGGATAAGATCACCCTTGCGCTGGTGAATCCAGGCGGGGGCCGGGCCGTGCTGAGCGCGGGCACCGAAGTGAGCAGCGGCGGGGTCACCTTCCTCCTGACCCAGGATGTGGCCGTCAACGGGGCCACCGACACCGGCACCTCGCTGGTCTACGGGCAGGGCAGTGCCGAGGCCGAGGCCGCGGAAGTCGGCCCGCATACCGTCGGCGTCGGGGCGGTGGCCGGGACGTTCGGCAACGGTGTGCGCTACCGCAACACCACCAGCGCCGAGGGCGGCTACATGGAGAAGATCGCCACAGTGGCCCAGGTAGATGTGGACCGGCTACGCGGCGATCTGTTGGCCCGGCTCCAGGGCAAGATCAACGGCGCGATTGTGGACCAGGTGCCGAAGGAGATGACGGCGATCCTGCCTACGCTCAGCGTGCCCGCCACCGCCTGGAAAGAAGAACTGGACCATGCGGTAGGGGATGATGCGACCGATCTCCACATGAAGATGAGTGTAAGTGGGTCCATCGCTGCCTATAATCCCCAGGATGTGGCGCAGGCGGTCAAGCAGGTGGTCGCCAGCCAGGGCGTC
>JBBSAN010000945.1:0-2766 GCA_038252265.1 Chloroflexia bacterium | reverse complement strand
GAAGCGGTTGGTAGAGGCGGGTGCGTGAAACGTGAAGCGTGAAACGTGAAACGTGATGCGTATTTGGGCGATGGAATGGTTAGCCGAGTAGGCCTTCGGGCAGGGTCCAGACGCGTAGGGTGCCGTCTTTGCCGCCGGAAACGATGGTACGGCCATCGGGGGTGAGGGCGAGGGAATAGACCTGGCCTTCGTGGCCGGGGAGGGTCCGCAGTTCCTGGCCGGTGGCGAGATCCCAGAGGCGGATCGTCCCGTCGCCCGCCCCGGAGAGCGTGCGCCGCCCGTTCCGCGTCACTGCCACCGAGTACACTCCTTTGGCCTGGTCTTTAATGGTCCGCACGCACTCCCCGCTGGCAAGGTTCCACAGCCGCAGCGTCTCGTCTTTGGAGCCGGAGAGCGCCTGCTGCCCATCGGGGGTCACGGCCACGGCATAAACCACGTCGGTGTGGCCTTTAAAGGTGCGTACGCTCTCCCCACTGGCGACATCCCACAGGCGCAGCGTCCCATCTTTGGAGCCGGAGAGGACTTGCTGCCCATCGGGGGTCATCGCCAGAGCAAAGACTCCGTCGGTGTGGCCTTTAAAGGAGCGCACCCATTCCCCCGTAGCGAGATCCCACAGGCGCAGCAACCCATCTTTGGCCCCGGAGAGGGCATATCGTCCATCCGGCGTCCCCTTCACCGTATCCACCCGGCCCGCATCGCTTTCAAAGGAGCGCACACACTCGCCTGTGGTGAGGTTCCAGAGCCGCAGCGTCCCGCCGCCGCCACTGGAGATCGCCTGCTGCCCGTCCGGCGTCACGGTCACGGCAGATACCCATTCCGCGTGCCCTTTTAAGGTGCGGATGGGCTGCCCGGTGGCGAGATTCCACACCTGAAGCGTTCCGTTCTCTGCGCCCGCGATCGCCTGCCGTCCGTCGGGGGTCACCGCCACGCCGTACACCGCCCCGGCCTGAGCGTCGAGCACGCGCATCTCGATCGGCACCTCGCGCCAGGCTTGCACCACCCAGGCGACCATCGGCGGCGGGAGCACCACGCCCGGCCCCTGGGCCAACCGCAGGACGTGTGCCCACTGGTCGGCGGCGTAGGCGTTGCTGATCTCTTCCAGCAGGCGGGTTTGTTCGGTGAGTGCATCGTGGGCCTGGGCCACCAGTTGGGGCACGTTTTGATATTGCTCGATCCCCGCCGCTAGCTCCAGCACCCGCGCCCATTCGCCTGCGGTGTGCGCCGCCCGTAGCGCTCGGTAGCGTTCCGTTCGTTCGACCAGGGTGAGGCCCAGCGGCGCGGGGGGGATGGCCGCTGGTTCCGGCGGGGGCGATTCGTGGGCGGATGGGAGGGGCGCGGCCAGCACCCCCACCTGGACGGCGAAGGCGCGCAGGTCGGTGTTGGTGGCGTTGTTGCCCACAGCGGCGCGGATCAGGTCGGCCAGGCGGTCGCGGGCGTCGGCCCACTGGATCAGGCTGAGGACGATTTCGCGCAGGCTGCCCCCCTCGGCAATCGTCGCCAGGTTTTCCTCCAGGCCGAAATAGACCATCTCGCTCAGGTCGCTGCGCTGCGGGAATGCGGCCAGAAGCACCGCAAACAGGGTGCGCCGTTGCTCCGGGGTCAAGGATAGGTCGGCCATGCCCTTATTCTAGCATAGCGCCGCGCCTGGGGCAACGGTGGGACGCGCACTAACCCGTGCCTATGCTATAATGGCCCCGATGGAGAGCATGAACACACCGATGCGCCGTTGGGTGGCTCCCCTGGCGGCGCTGCTGGGCTATGTGGGGCTGGTGGGGCTGTGGGCCTGGCCGCTGCCGGGGCACCTGGCCGATCAGGCTGTGCTGGCGCGGGGCAGCGACTTCTACCCCCATATCTGGAACCTGTGGTGGCTGCGCGAGGCGCTGTTCACCCTCTTTCAGAACCCCTACACCACCACCTACCTCAACTATCCCACGGGGATGCCGCTCACTTACCATGTGCTTGATCCGCTGGACGGCCTCCTCTCGCTGCCGTTGCAGGCGGTGATCGGCCTCTTGCCCGCGTTCAACCTCTTGCGCCTGGGGCAGATGATCTTCGCGGCGGCGGCGATGTGCGCGCTGGGGCGGACGTTGCGGCTGCCGTGGGCGGCGGCGTTCGCGGCGGGGGCGCTGTTCGCCTTTTGCCCGCTCGTCGGCACCTCGTTCGACCTGGGGCAACTGGTCGAAATCAGCGTCGGCTGGCTGCCGCTGACCCTCCTCTGCACGATCCGGGGGCTGGGCAACCGGGCCCTGGGCAACCGGGCCGGGGGGTGGGGCTGGCTGCTGGCCGCAGGGTTGAGCCTGGCCGCGTCGGCACTTTCGACGTGGTATTTCTTCACCGCGCTGCTTCTGTTCATCGTGCTCTATGTCGCCTGGGAAGGGGGCAGCGCCTGGCTGCGACGAAAAGACGATGAGACCTATCCCCTTAAGTCGGATCGGGTGGGATGGAGTGTACGGCTGGTGGCGCGGGCGGCGGGGATCGGGGTGATCGCCGGGGTAGTGCTCAGCCCGCTGATCCTGGCCCTCCTGCGCGAAAGTGCCAGCGGGGCCGACTATATGTTCCCGTCGCTGGAAACGATCATCGCCAACTCCGCCGACCTCTTCTCCTTCTTCCTGCCCGTCCCGGCGCACTACACCGACCCGGTGATCAACCCCCACGGCGGCAACCCGGCGCTCGGCTGGACGGCGCTGGCCCTGGCGGTGGTGGGCCTGCTGGCGGCGCGGCGCGACGCGGCGGGGGAGGGGACGGCCCGCCTGCCGCGCCCGATCT
>JBBSAN010000944.1:0-2771 GCA_038252265.1 Chloroflexia bacterium | reverse complement strand
GCGGCTGCTGGCGCGGCTGGGCGACCCGCACACCCGCTATCCCTCGGCTATCATCGCCGGGACAAAGGGCAAAGGGTCCACCTCGGCCCTGCTCGAATCAATGCTGCGGGCGGCGGGTTTGCACACCGGCTTCTATTCCTCACCTCACCTGCACACGATGCGTGAACGGATGCGGCTGGACGGTGCGCCGATCCCCGAAATTGACCTGGCCCGGTTGGTGGATGAGCGGATCCGCCCGGTGGCCGATCCCCTGGTCGCGGCGGGCGACCCCGACGAGGTGCCGACCTATTACGAGCTATGCACCGCACTGGCCTTCGTCTATTTCGCCGAGGCGGACGTGGATTTGGCCGTGCTGGAAGTCGGCCTGGGCGGGCGGCTCGACGCGACGAACGTGGTCACGCCCGCCCTCGCCGTTATTACCCCGATCAGCTATGACCACATGGCGATCCTGGGTGACACGCTGGGCCAGATCGCCACCGAAAAGGCCGGGATCATCAAGGAGGGTGGGATCGTCCTCTCCGCCCCCCAGCCGGAGGAGGCCGCACTGGTGATCGCGCAGACCGCTGCCGCGCGCCACGCCACGCTTTATCACCCTGCCGATTTGCTCAGGGAGGAGTATCCGAGCGTTGTGATCCGCGCCCGCGGCTTGCCACTGAGTCGTTCGACCGCCGCGCTGATCCGCGAAGCGGACGGGCAGATGATCAATGCGCGGCTGCCCCTGCTGGGGCGGCATCAGGTGGAGAACGCTTATACAGCCGCGTCGGGCCTGCTGCTGTTGCATCGCCACGGGCCGGAGGTCGTGCGCCGTCTGTCCCTGGATGCGGTGATTGTCGCGATCAACAAGGGCATCGAGCGGGTCGTGTGGCCGGGGCGGCTGGAAATTGTCGCCCATGAGCCGCTGATTGTGGTGGACGGGGCGCACAACGGCGAGTCGGCCCAACGGCTGCACGATGCACTGATGGAGGATTTCAGCATAAACGGGAAGCAGGTAGTCTACGTCTTCGGCCTTAACCAGGGGCACAGTGCCGCCGACATCGTCTACGGGTTGGCCGACCTGGCGGCGCATGTCGTCCTCACTCCGATCCTGACCAGCCCGCGCTCGCTCGACCCTGCCGAGTTGGCCCCCTTCTGGGAGACCTACGGAGTGCCTATGACACGGGCCGCGAATGTTCGTGACGCGCTGGACAAGGCTACGGAGATTGCCGGGCATGTCGAAGCGCGGCTGATTTGCGCCACCGGTTCGCTCTACCTCGTCGGGGAGGCGCGGGAAGTGTTCGGGCGCAGCGAGGGGCATGATCCGGTATGAGCGGGACGGGCTACGGGCACCCGCTAAATTAACATAACATGCAAGATTAATTAATCGGGTTGGATACAGCCCGTGCAAGATTTATTGATCGGGCCTGGGCATCGTCACGTCAGAAAGGGGCACTTGATGAGGAGTGGTGTATTCAAGATCCTGACCGTTCGCGGGATTGATATCAAGGTGCATTGGAGTTGGGCGATCATCGCGCTGCTGGTCACCTACCAGCTAGCCGCCGGTTACTTTCCGCTGCTGATGCCGGGCGAGAGCGATGTGGTCTACTGGGGGCTGGGATTCGTCGCTGCCGTGGCCCTGTTCCTCTCGGTCCTGCTGCACGAGTTGAGCCATTCGTTCATGGCGCAAGCGCTCGGTATGAAGGTGCGCGACATCACTCTGTTCATCTTCGGCGGGGTGTCCAACATCGAGCAGGAGCCGGAAACCGCCCGCCATGAGTTCCTGGTGGCAGTAGTCGGCCCGCTGACCAGCCTGGTGCTGGCGGGGGTGTTCTTTCTGCTGGAGCAGTTGGCCGTGCCGCCGGTCCACCGGGTGGGAGCCGGCGCGGCGGCCCTGCTGCAATACCTGGCCCTGATCAACCTGTTGCTGGGACTGTTCAACCTGATCCCCGGCTTCCCCCTCGACGGCGGGCGGGTGCTGCGTTCCATTGTCTGGGGGATCACCCGCAACTTGCAGACCGCGACGCGGGTAGCCGGGTTTATCGGCCAACTGGTGGCCTATGGCTTCATCTTCTGGGGCCTCTATCAGACCTTCTTCCTGGATGATTTCAGCGGCCTGTGGATCGCCTTTATCGGTTGGTATCTCCTCAGCGCGGCGCAGCAGAGTGTGGCCGGAACCGTGGTGCGCGAGACGTTGCGGCGGGCGACGGTGGGCCAGTTGATGGAGCCGTTGCCGCCCATCGCTCCGCCCCATATCACGATTGCCCAACTGCTGACCCAATATCTCCTGGCCTATAATTTGCGGGCCGTGCCGGTGGCCCTGGATGGCCGGTTAGTGGGCATCATCACGCTGGGCGACATTCAGGACGTGCCGCAGCACGAGTGGGGCATGGTCACGGTGGAGCAGAAGATGACCGGCGGTGATCGCCTGCGCACGCTGCGCCCCCAGGACGACCTGGGCCGGGCGATGACGTTACTGGACGACGGCCACTTCGATCAATTGCCGGTGGTGGATACTGCCGGGCGGCTGGTCGGCGTGCTCAACCGCGCCCACCTCTTGCGTTGGCTCAAGATCCGCGACGAGTTGTTGCCCGCGCCCCCGGCCAAATGACCGACCTGCCCACCGACAACCCATTCACCCAGGTGGCCTACCGGATCGATCCGGCCAGTACGCTGTTGCGCGCCTGGCCGCTGACCGGGGGGATCTCCGCGCAGGTGACGGCGCTGGAGATCGCGCTGCCGGGCGGCGGCACCCGCACGCTGGTCGTCCGGCAGCATGGGGCGCGGGATCTCGCCAG
>JBBSAN010000943.1:0-2775 GCA_038252265.1 Chloroflexia bacterium | reverse complement strand
ATCGCGGCCAATATCGTCGCCGAGCAGTGGGGCGGCATGGTCGTGCTCGACCCGCACGGCGACATGAGCTACGACCTCCTGAACCTGATCCCACCCTCGGCCGCCGACCGGGTGATCCTGTTCGATCCGGTGGAACAGGTGCAGCGCCCCTTCGGCCTGAACCTGTTCGACATCCCCGATCCGCAGCGTATCGACGTGTCAGCCGATTGGGCCGTCACGGCCCTCAAGAAGGCGATCAGCAGCGACAGCCCGTGGCCGATGACCGCCGACCGGGTAGCCCGGCACCTGTTCTTCGCCCTGGCCCCCCAGGGCGGCACCCTGCTGGAGGTCACGAAGTTCCTCAGCGACCGGGCCTACCGGACCCGATTCTACAAGTACATGGCCGAGCACCAGAGCACATCCTTCGACTACTGGCACGACATCTACGACGCCCTGGGTTTCGTGCGCGAGACCAAACTCAGCAGGGAGCAGCAAGAAGAAGCCGGTCCCATCCTGCGCCGGTTGGACCGCTACCTGGCCGACGAGCGACTCAAGAATATCCTGGGCCAGCCCAAGGTGAGCCTCGACATCCGGGACATCATGGAGTCGGGGAAGATCCTGATCGTGCGCCTGCCGGAGTCGGAGCTGGGCAGCCAGGCCGCGGGTCTCCTGGGCAGCGTGATCCTCTCGCATCTGTTCGTGGCCACGCTGGGGCGATCCAGCCAGCCGCGGGAGGAGCGCAAGCCCTTCTTTGTGCTGATCGACGAATTCGACCGTTTTGTCAGCCACGAAGACTTGCCCCGCTTCTTCAATGAGGCCCGCAAGTTCAACCTCAAGATGCTGGTGGCGCATCAACACCGCAGCCAGATCGAAAGCCGCAAGATCCAGGACGCGGTGTTGGGCGCCGGGTGTCTCGTCGCCTTTCAGGTCCTGGAAAAAGATGCGAATGAGCTGGGCCGGCAGATCGGCAGCAAGGCCGAAGCCAAGCTGCCGACCCTCGACCCGTATCAGTGCTACGTCAAGGTGAGCGGCCAGGAGGCGCATCTCATGCGCGCCGTCCCGATGGCAAGTTATGGACCCGATGGGATAGCTACTCTGATCAAGGAACAATCGGCCCGGCTGGGCACACCCCGCGAGGAAGTGGAGCAAGCTATTCTGGAGCGCAGGTCCAGGCGGTACACTATCCGTGAGGAGGCCAAAGAGATTGAAACAAGACAGTCGCCGATCTAGATACGAAAAGACACCGATGCCCAAGGGGGTGGACCTCACATCCGCCCCCTTATTGGCGGCGCTCCGGCTGTTGGGTGAGTTCGGAATCCTGACCACCAGCCAGTTGATCCGGCTCGTCAACGGCCGGCATCCGCGCGGGGAGCGCACCATCAAGGCGATGCTCACCAACATGTGGCGCTGCAACCTGGTGGTGCGCTTCGCGCCGACCAACAACCATGAGATGGCCTACACCCTCGACCGCTCGGGGGTCACCGTGTTGCGCCAGGCGGGCTATGAGCCCGAACGCTGGCGGCCCAGCTACCGGGACCAGCTCTCCTACTCCAGGGGCTATTTCACCCTGGAGCACGATCTGCTGGCGACCGAGGCGATGATCCGGCTCCTTGAAGCCGCCAGGATGTACGACCTGCCGCGAAGCTACCAGCACAGCCCCCGCAACCCGGCGCCACCGCCGCACTGGGATAAGCTGGTGGTGATCGACGGATTTCATGTCTACATCGAGGCGGACAAGGCCTCCGAGCGGGGGCATAAGATCCACCAGAAGGTGGACCACTACCTGCGCTATATCGAAGCGCAGCATCCCGACCTGCAGGCCTGCGTGCTGTTCGTGATCCAGATGCTGGACGAGCAGGCCTCGTCTCGGCGGGTGGAATCCCTCAAAGGGGTGATCGAACGCTATTGTGAGAATCGGGCGTGGAATGGGTTTGCGCAATTCGTGAGGCTCGTCACCCTGAACGACATGCCGGTCGAGGAAGCGTTGGGCGAGCCGATCTGCCGAGTTTGCGGGCGGGAGGGCAGGCATCACCTGAACAGCCCGGTGGAGTTCGTGCAGCACGCTGGTATGCTGCCCGGGCCGGACGACATTATATGAAGGGCGTGGGCCGGCACGAGGTGACTACCCCGGTGGTTTGGTGATAGAAGGTGGCTAGATGAGGCTAAGTGAATGAGTAATGGCAGGTGAAAGATGAAGATGGGAAATCTTGCGGTAAGGTACCTTGGTCGAGGATTTGCAGTGGTGCCGGCGCAGGGGAAGCGGCCGCTGCTGAACTGGCGGAAGTATCAGAACGTGAGACCTACGGAAGCGGAGGTGACGTCCTGGTGGGTCAGGTTTCCAGACGCGAACATTGCGTTGGTGACGGGAAGCATCAGTGGTGTGGTGGTGATTGACGTTGATGGGGCATCGTCAGAGAGGTTCACCCCAACGGCGTTGGTGGAATCATCGCCGGGACACTACCACTACTACTATGCCCATCCGGGCGGTGTGGTGCCTTGCTCCGCCGGCGTCGTGGCGCAGGGGATCGATGTGCGGGGGGATGGCGGGATCGTGATCCTGCCACCGAGCGTGCATTTCGATACGCGCGGCCAGGCAGACGGCAGATATGCCTGGCTGGTCGGACCCAGGGATGCGGGCTTTGCGCCGCTACCCGAGTGGATCCTTGCGAAGGTCAAGGTGCGCCAGCCGCTGGGCGAGCTGGTCAAGGGCAGCCCGCAGGGCGCACGCAACGTGACGACCACGTCGGTCGTGGGATCGCTGCTGGCCCGCTATCCGCCGCAGGACTGGGAGAGCGT
>JBBSAN010000942.1:0-2776 GCA_038252265.1 Chloroflexia bacterium | reverse complement strand
CCGGGGGGGGGGGGGGGGGGCCGCACTCCCCGGGCGGCGGGGGGGGGGGGCGGCCGCCCCCCCCGACGGGCGGCTCACCCCCGACCACTGCGGCGATCGCCGGGCCCGCGCCGCGAAAGTGGATCGGCGTCATGTCGAGTTTCGAAATCAGGTTGAAGAGGTTCTCCGCAGTCAGGTGCGGGGTGGTGCCGCTGCCCGGCGAAGCAAAGGCGAGCTTGCGGGTCTTGCCGAGCGCAAGAAGTTCGGCAAGTGTCTTCGCCGGCAGGTCCGGGTGGACGAAGATCAGGTTCGCCTGCTTGGCGACGATCACGATCGGCAGGAAGTCGCGCTCGGCGTCATAGCCCGCGTTGGGCGTCAGGCTCACGTTGACCGCGAACGCCGAACTCGTGAGCAGGATCGTGTAGCCGTCCGGGGCGGACTTGGCGACCACTGCCGTGCCGATGTTGCCACCGGCGCCGGCGCGGCTCTCGACGACCATGGCCTGGCCGAGGGACTCGGTGAGCTTCTGCCCGACCAGCCGCGCGATGATGTCGGTTGGCCCGCCCGGCGCGAACGGGATCACGATGCGTACCGGCTTCGTCGGCCAGGATTGCGCCGGCGCAGCGTTGGCAAACAGCAGCGCGGCAGCGCAGGCAAGCAGGCGGGGAAGGTTGCGCGGCATCGGGCGTCTCGGCAATGTGAGGTGAGGGGCGAAAACGATAGCACGGCGCCGCGCGTGCCGATTGACTGGATGCTGGCGAAGGCAGTCCGGTGAAGTAAGCTTGCGGCTCCGATGAACCTTCCGCGCTTCGATGCTGCAGGGCGTGCCGAGATGGCGCGCAATATTTCCCGGTTCGACGTTGCGCCGCTCGACGCGGGCGGGCTCAAACGCGCGGCGGTCTGCCTGATCGTCACGGACGACGGGGAGGGCGGCGCCGCCCTGGTGCTGACGCGGCGGGTGCGCGGACTGCGCGCGCATGCGGGCCAGTTCGCGCTGCCGGGCGGGCGCGTGGACTCGGGGGAGCGTGTCGTGGACGCGGCGCGCCGCGAGGCGCACGAGGAGGTCGGGCTGGAACTCGACCCGGGCGCGGTACTCGGGATTCTCGACGACTACCCGACGCGCTCCGGCTATCTCATCACCCCGGTGGTCGCCTGGGCGCCCGAGGGTGCCGCGTTGCGTGCGAACCCGACAGAAGTGGCAAAGATCTACCGGGTGCAGCTCGCCGAGCTGGACCGTCCCGGGTCACCGGAGTTCGTATCGATCCCGGAAAGCGAGCGGCCCGTGATCCGCTATCCGATGCTCGGCACACTGGTGCATGCGCCGACCGCGGCGGTGCTCTACCAGTTCATGGAAGTCGCGGTCCTGGGTCGCGGCACGCGCGTCGCCCACCTGGAGCAGCCGGCCTGGGCGTGGCGCTAGCGGGCGGGCACCGGGTCAGCCGAGAAGCTTCTCGGCGCGCAGGACAGGCGCGATTGCCTCGAAGTCCGCGACTTGAAACGCATTGATCCCGAATGCGCGCGCGGCTTCGACATTCGGCAGCAGGTCGTCAAAGAAATAGATCGCCGCCGCGTCCACGCCGAGTGTTTCCAGCACATGTGCGAATGCCGCATGTTCCGGCTTCACGATGCCCATCTCGTGCGAGGCAAAGCAGGTGTCGAAGATCTGGGGAAATTCGGGGAACCTGTTCCAGTGCACCGCGTTGGTGTTGCTCAGGCAGGCCAGGTGGTGTTTTTCCCTGAGTACCCCCACGAGTTCCCTGGCGCCGGGAAAGAAACCCTTGGGCCAGCCGGCAAACGCGGCGATGAATTCGTCCGGACCGACGCGCAGCTCCCACTCCTTTACGAACGCTGCGGCGAAAGCTTCGGAGGATGTCTTTCCAGCCTCGAACTGTTTCACCGACGGGGAGTCGAGCCAGCGGCGCCACATTTCGGGCGTCTCCAGCGCATACGGCAGCAACGCCGTCAGGCCCTCGCTGCCGGTGTTCTCGATGAGCACGCCGCCCAGGTCGAACAGGATAACTTTGTCGCGCAACATGGCAGCGGCTGGCCCCTTCAGCCCAGCAGCCCGGGATTGCGCTGCCAGCTCGCATAGGTGAGGGCACAGGCAAACGTGACCCATGCCAGGTATGGCGTCAGCAACGCGCCGGCAACCGGCCGGACCCGCCAGAAACCGATGGTCGTGCCCAGGATGAGGACCCAGAGGACGATGATTTCCCAGAATGCATAGGCGCCCAGTTTCCAGACGAAAAACAGCCAGGTCCAGAGCGCGTTCGCCGCCAGCTGGACGACATACAGCGAGAGGACCAGGCGCGCGGCAAGGAAACCGCCCGACCGCCAGACGAGCCACGCGGCAATTCCCATCAGGAGGTAGAGCACACTCCACACTGGGGCGAACAGCCAGCCTGGCGGGGCCCATTCCGGCCGAACCAGCTGCGTGTAGAACGCGCCCGCGTTGGCCGACGCGAACCCCCCGACGGCGGCGGCGGCAAACGTCAGGACGAGCCACCCGGCCAGGCCGAGAATCTGTGCGGTCAATCGAATGCGGGGCATGGTTTTCCTTGGCGCTGCACGATCGTTCCAGGCGCGCTCCAGACGCACGCTACCCGTATTCCGGCGGCGAGGCCAGACCCGGGCGGCGCCAGAGGCCCGCTGAATTGCGGTAAGCTTGCACACCCCAGAAACCGCTTTCCCCCGGAGTTTCAATGCAATCCCCGAAAGTGCTTGAAGTCGATGGCGCGCGGCTCTGGAAGTCGCTCATGGACCTCGCCAGCATCGGCGCCACTCCCAAAGGCGGCGT
>JBBSAN010000941.1:0-2777 GCA_038252265.1 Chloroflexia bacterium | reverse complement strand
CGGTGATTGGGGCAAGATACAGCCGTCGCACGCTTGCTGACCGCGCCAAGCCCTGATCCAATTCATGATTTGTCCAATGAATTAGGGCTTATGCTAGCCGTATCTGTCCTATACCTAATGTGACATTATCGAACTACTCAGCCTCTAGTGGGTCACGCTGCAAATGGTTGCGAAACGCTAGGCGGCGTATGCGATACTGGGTCCGAGGAGGCGTACTCAATGACCCGACCGCCTAACATTCAGCTCCGGCCCCTGAGTGGGGCTGAATTCGCCGAATTGGCGCGCGTGAGTAAAGCGACCCGTGCCCGCCTGGATCACGTGCGGCGGGCCCAAGCAGTGCTCGCTGTGACCACCCAGCAGAGCTTCGCCTGTGCCGCCCACACCGCCGGATTCCGGAGCAGTGCGACGATCTCGGCCTTAATTAGGCGCGTCAATGCAGGCGGACTCGCCGTGCTGGCGATTGCCCCTGGCCGAGGCCGTAAACCGACGTATTCGTCCGCCGTCCATCAGTACATCCTCGCTCGTGCCCAACAGCCCCCCGACCGCCAGCAGGACGGCACGGCCCCCTGGTCCATACACACCTTGCAGACGGTATTGCGGGCCACCCTCCCTGACCTGGCGCACCTCGGAGCCACGACGATCCGGCGCGTGCTGTATGCGGTCGGCTACTCCTCTCAACGCACCCGGACCTGGTGTCCCACGGGCATGGCGCAACGGGTGCGCAAAGAGGGGGTCGTGACCGTCTACGACCCACACACGGCAGAAAAGATCCGCGGGATCGAACACGCCTATCGGATCGGGGAAGCGGCAGGCTTGGCGGTGTATTGTGCAGATGAGGCGGGGCTGGATCAAGCAATCCCCCAGCCCGGCAGCCGGTGGCGCCCGGCCGCGCAGCCCGCGCGGCAACCGCATGAGTAGGTGCGCGGCGGCACGGCGAAGCTCCTCAGTTTGTTCCGCCCGGCCAGTGGCGAGTACCGCGCCCTGGGAGTGCAGCAAACGACCAACGCGCTGTTCCATCCGTGGCTGAAACGAGAATTGGCGGCGGTGCTGGCGGCCTTATCGGCCCGGCCCGCCGCGACGAGGCCGGAGCACGCATGGGCATTCTGGCTGGGTTATGAGCCGCGCACACCGCTCCCACCGTTGCAGCTGATCTTAATCGGGGACAACTTGGCCGGGCAGTATACCCCAGACGTCGTGGTCTGGCTATTTGCCCACGGAATCCCGCCGCTCTACACGCCGTAGAGCGGGTCGTGGTTGAACATGGCCGAGTTGGTCCAACGGATTATCGTGCGGCGGGCCCTCGCGGGGGAGCACCCGCAGACAGCCGAAGAGTTAATCGAGTGGTGGGAAGCGAGCGTGGCGGGGTGGAACAAGCAGCCCACGCCGTTTAGCTGGAAAGGCAAACGCCCTGAGCGGCGGGCACGCGCACGACTCCGGCGGCTCGGCGGCTCAGGCGCGGCGATCGTCCATTCGCAACCATTTGCAGCGTGACCCACTACTATACCATATCACCGCCCCCAGCGAGGAGCAGGCGAAAAGCAGCGGTTTTGGTCGGCCATGGGCCAGCCGCCCGGCGGATACGTCCGTACGTGGCGCGGCTAGAAGAGGCCGTCGGCGAATAATTGCTCGAACTGCGTGGTTGCCTGCTCCCGCAAGCCCTGTTCGATCTGGTGGAAGCGGCGGATCAACTCATGCGCTTGCGGCGTCAGGCGGCTAGAACCCCCCGCATCGCCACCGGTCTCCGACACGACCAGGCGCGTGTGGCAGCGGGTTTCCATCTGCTTGAGTTTATGCCAGGCGGTACGGTATGGTACGTCCATCTGGCGCGCGGCGGCCGCCAGCGATCCGTTGCGGTCGATCGCTTCCAGCAGAGCGATCCGCCAGGTGGATACCGCGACCTGACCATCGCGCTCGATCCAAACTTTGGTTTGCAGTTGTAACGGATCACTACGCATCATCCTGCAGCGCCTCCTGAATTTCGGCCACCGTGGCGCGGGCACTGCGCCCCACGCCAATCAGGGTGGCCGAGGCAAAGCCCGTCCACTCGCCATACCCGACCAGCCAGAGCTCCGGTTCTGCGATAGAGCGGGTGCCTCTTGTGGCGACCTCACCCTCCGGGGTGCTGATACCCAGCCGGGCCAGATGGCTCAGCGCTGGCGCAAACCCTGTCGCCCAGATGACCGTGTCCCCGGGCGTTTCCTGACCATCCGGCCAGACGACTCCGTGGGCGGTGAAGCGGGTGAACGGGCGCACGCTGTGCAGGACCCCCCGCTCCCGGGCCTCCCGCACTGGCGGCACCATCACGACCTGGCCCAGGCCCCCTGCGACCAGCGCAGGCACCGGGCCGCCCGCGCCCGCTTGCTGGGCCTGGTACGCGGCGGTCGCGCGATCGAACAGGGCGCGGCCATCGACGCTATCGGGCAGGAAGTGCGGTGGACTGCGCGTGACCCAGGTGGTGGAGGCGACCTGGGACACCTCGGCCAGGATCTGCGCGCCGGAGTTACGGGCCCCGACCACAAGCACCTGCTGTCCGACCAGGTCGCGCGGGTTGCGGTAGTGGGCGGCATGGAGCTGCGCGCCCTGGAATGTCTCTTGGCCCGGATAGCGGGGGATGTAGGGATTGCGCCAGGTGCCCGTAGCGCTGACCATGCCGCGCGCCCGCCAGACTCCGTGATCGCTCGTAATCTGAAAGCCACCAGCGGGATCGCGGGCAACAGCTTGCACCCAGACCGGGCGCGTGATGGGTAGCTGATAGCGCTCTTCGTAGGCGGCCAGAT
>JBBSAN010000940.1:0-2778 GCA_038252265.1 Chloroflexia bacterium | reverse complement strand
TGGCAGCAAACGCTCGCGCCAGGGCCGCGCAATCGGCGCTGAAGCGGGCCAATTCCGCCGGGTCGCGGCTGTCTGCCGGTTGCAGCCGCAGCACCGCCCCTCGCAGGCGGCTCTCCCAGCCGACATAGAACACCCCGTAGGGCGGATTGAGCGAGGGGGCGAACGGGGCGCGACCTGCCGGGGAGTCCAGTTGGGCTAGCGCCCGGTGCGCCTCGGCCAACGCCTCCTGGTGCAGCGGCGCGCTGTCGGGTTGCCGCAACCCCACATCGGCCCAGGCCAGCCCGTAGAGGACATGGCTGAAGAAATAGCCTTCGGCAAAGAACGCCTGCATCTGCTCCCCGGCCCCGTCAGCCAGCGCCCCGCGCAGGAAGCGCAATTGCGCGACCACGTCCGGCCCCACGGTCGTGCTGCCATAAGCCGAGGCAGGCGGGCTATACAAGCGCCAGTTGAGCAGCCCGGTGCCCAGGGTCAGCAGCAGCGCGAGGCCGTAATAGAGCAGACGCCCGGCGCGGCGGAACACGATCATACCTCCGGCTCCGGCGGGTGCCAGATGCAGGCAACCGCCGTGGTGATCCGCTGGAAGCCGTGCTTCTCCAGGATCGGGCGGCTCATCGGGCTGGCATCCACCGTGAGATAGCGCACGTTCCGGGCGCGGGCTTCCTGCAACCGGACCGCCAGCAGCGCGGTGTAGAACCCCTGGCCCCGGTAGGCCGCCAGGGTGGAGCCACCCCACAGTCCGGCCCACTGCCCTCGCGGGTCGTGGCGAATCCACCCCACGCTCACCGGCACCCCACCGGCATAGGCCGCGAAGATGCTGAGCAGCGTCGGGTCGTCGTGTAGTTCCTCGCTCAACTGGCGCAACAGCCAGTCGCGGTCATCGTCCGCCCACACCGCCGCCTCCACCGCCCGCACATCCTCCAGATGGTCCGGGTCGGTCAGCCGCCGGATGTCCAGGGTGACCGGCTGCAACAGGGCGGCGGGCGGGTCGGCCACGTCCAGCACCATGATCGCTTCCGGGTCCTCGGCCTCAAACCCCTGCGCGACCAACCGATCGATCAGGTCGGGAGGCTGGTCGTGGCTGTAGACCTTCCACTCGAACGCATGGCCCAGCCCGGCGAAATAGGCGATCTGCTCCTGGATCGCCGTATCCACGGTCGTCGCGTCCAGTTGCGTGTACAACACATAGCTATTGGTGTCCCACAGGTTCACATAACGAACCACTTGCGGCCCGGCCTCGCGCCGCATTCCGGGGCTTGCATCATTGCGGCGCTGGTCCTGATCATACAGGGCGCGGATCTGTTCAATATCCATTAAGGGGCGATTCCTTTCGGGGGTCAGGGCCGATCCGCTGCGGCGGGAGATGGATTTCAAAAGCGATTCGGGGGCAGACGAAGATCGAGTGGGGCCGCTGCATTTCGGCGCGGGTCAGCAGCCCCAGCCGCTCATACAGGCTGAAGTACAACTGCTCCGGCCTGCCCAGCGTCATCGTCATCGCGTCGTGCCAGATCGAATAGCTGCCGAGCGCACCGTCCAGCCGCCGGAAATAGCCCGCGACCGGGTGGGTCAGGATCAGCCGCAACTCGTCCAGCGAGGAAAAGCCATCGAGCACATCGAGCGGCTGCCCGGTGTCCCGGAGGCGAATCCGCGCCGCACACCAGGGCGAGGCCACATCATAGGCGAAGCGATCATAGGCCCGACGGGCGGCGTTATAGCGGCAATCCACCCGGTAGCGCGCCGCGTGCCAGGGCAACCGCCACAGCACGCGCGGGATCGTCACCACCGGCGACCCCAACGTGGTGCCGAAAAACCAGACCGCCGGTTCGCCCGTCTGCCGGTCGGTGACATAGACCCGGTGGTTGGTCTGCCCGAACTGGAACTTCAGGAACGGCGCAAAGTAGGGGAAGCAGAAATCGGCATCCCAGAACGGGACCACGCTCAACATCGCCCGCTTTTGCCCGCCGATAACGAATTCGGGGATGGCGAAGCGGTCGGTCGGGATAAAGCGCGCCAGGCGGGCGGCGGGCAGCGCATAGTTGATCAGCGCAAAGTGACGCAGGGTGGAATGGGCATCGACCCAGCCCCGCGAGCGCGCCGTGATCCGCCCGTCGAGCAGGCGGCGATAATCGAGTGTTACTTGCACAGGGTTCGTCGTGGTCCGCTCCTTCGTCTGCTATAGGTGGGCTGCCTACAGCGCATTGTCATTGTAGCGCCAGCCAGCAGGGCGGTCAAGGCGGGCCGCCTGGTTCCGGTGTGAGGGTTGGTGTGAGGGTTACGTGTTGCAGCACCTCTTGACAAATACTATAAACTTTAGTACAATCCGACACGACGGAGAACTTCTACTCAAGGAGGCCGCATATGCAGCTACGTTTCGCTCAATCTCGATCCGTTCAGGCTGAACATGGCGCGGGGCCGTAGGCCCCGCGCCCCGCAGCAAACCAGGCGATCCACGTGCTGGGGATCACGGTCGCCGGGATCCACGAGGCGGCAATGCCGCCACGTACCGTAGAAGCCGGGGGACTACCCCCACCCGCCCCCGCCGTGGCACCGATGGACGCGGACGACCCCCCGACCGACACCCCCTCGCCCACCCCGACGGGCGGCAAGGAAGCCCCGAACACCACCCCCACCAACACGCCTTTTCCTCTCTTGATGACCGAGGTCGAAGGCAGCTTCTTCTACAATCCCAACAACTACTGCTCCTTCATCAGCACCCCCGGCCCGACCCCTGTGTTCACCATGCGCTTTCCCGTCATTGACTTCAACCCAATGTCATCTATC
>JBBSAN010000939.1:0-2780 GCA_038252265.1 Chloroflexia bacterium | reverse complement strand
CGACCCAGATGTTGTCGGGGGCCACCACCGCCGCCGCGGACAGGTAGGCGGTGCCGCTCGGCAGGTTGGCTGCGCGGGTCCAGACGCTGCCGTCCCAGTGCTCGATCTGGGCGGTGTGGTTGGACTGGTAGTTGCCTACCATCCAGACGTCGTTCGGCGCGATGGCGGCCGTGTCGAGCATGAACGTCATCGGCCCGGGCAGGGGATCCGTGCTCCAGCTGGAGCCGTCCCAGTGCAGAGCCCAGGGTCCCAGGCCCGCGGCCCACAGGTCGTTCGACGCGACACCGTCGATGGTGCGCAGGGGCACCCCCACGCCGTCCTGCAGCGACAGAGTCCAACTGGAGCCGTCCCAGTGTAGGACGAGGGTCTGGGCGCCGATGCTGCTGGTCGCCCAACCGGCGGCCCAGACGTCGTTGGTGGCGAACGCGCGCACCGATGACAGGATGCTGCCGGTCGAGTTCGGGAGATTGGGCGATGGGACGCGCGACCACGCCGTCCCATCCCAGTGTACAATGAGGCTGGATAACGCGCCGTTGTACATCGACGTCTCGCCCACGGCCCAGACGTCGTCGGAGGTCAGCGCGGCCACGCCACGCAGGTCGTTGTAGCCCGTGCCAGGATTGGGGGACGACACGCGCGACCAAGTCGCCCCGTCCCAGTGCAGTGTGCTCGTGGCGGACTGGTTGATGCCTCCCACAGCCCAGATGTCGTTGACCCCCAGCACGGCCATGCCATGCAGGTAGGTGGCACTCCCGTTCGGCACGGCCACCTGGTGCCAGCCGCAGCTGCCGGGTGCCGTGGACGATGCGGCCACGCCGGCTACGCCGGCCAGCAGCACGAGGGTGAGGATGAGGACACTGCGGAACATGGGTGATCTCCTTCGCCCTGGTGGAGTGCTCCCGGCGGACAATGAGCGGTGCGCGGGAGTGTCTATCTGGGATTATACCACAAACCACGTCATCAGACGAGGCGATGACCCGCGGGGGGTGCGGCCAATAGTTTTGCAAACTTGACAGTCGCGTAGCGGTGGCGTAAGATCGCCGAATATCTTCTCCTCTGGAGGTTCCCGATGGCTGAATCCCCCGCCGACCCCTGGCAGACGTTGAGCGCCGACATCTTCAGCGGGATGCGCGACTGGCGCGCGCACCACCCGCGCGCCACCTTCCGCGAGATCGAACTGGAACTGGATGCCCGGCTGGCCCGCTTACGTGCCCAGATGCTCGCCGACAGCGCCGTGGCGAGTGCCGCCACCGACTGGGCGGACGCCCCCCCCACGGACCAGCCGCACTGCCCCACCTGTCCGCAGCCGCTCACCCGGCGCGGCTCCCATACCCGCCGCTTGCGCGGTCCTCATAATCAGCCCGTCACCCTCACCCGCCAGTACGGCACCTGCGCCCAGTGCGGGCGGGGGCTTTTCCCCCCTCGATGAGGAACTCGCCCTGCCCCCCGGTCACCTGACCCCCTTGCTGCAGGAGTGGGTCGTCCATCTCGGCACGTGGGTCCCGTTCGGCCAGGTCCCGCGCCTGCTCGCCTGTTTCGCGGGGGTCACCCTTTGTCGGGAAACGGCGCGTCGCCCGACCGAAGCGGCGGGCGCGGCCCTGGTGGCGGCAGACGAGGCGGCTGCTCCGGCCCTCGCGCCGCCCGCAGACCCCGGCCCGGACAGTGCCCAGCGCCTCCAGGTCAGTGCCGATGGCGCGATGGTGCGCTTGCAGCAGGGGGAATGGGTGGAGGTGAAGACGGTCGCGGTGGTGCCGGTGCCCCCGCCCGGGGCGCGGCGGCTCCCGCCCCCGCTCCGCAGCTATTTTTCGCGCCACGCCCCCGCCGAGGAGTTCACCCGTCAGGCCGTGGTCGAACTCCACCGCCGGGGGGTGCGCGGCGCGGCAGCGGTGGCCGGGGTGGCCGATGGGGCCCTATGGATCCAACGCTTTCTGGATTACCATCGCCCGGATGCGGTGCGGATCTTGGACTTGCCCCATGCGGTGGAACACCTGGGACAAGTAGCCGCCGCCGTGTGGGGCGAGGGGAGCCGGACCACGCAGGAGTGGCAGCGGGCGCAGGCGACCCAGTTGCAAGCGCACGGCTCCGGGCCGCTGTTGGCGACGCTGGCGGAGTTGACCGCCGCCCACCCGGCGAACGCGGGGCTGGCCGAGCAGGTCGGCTATTTCCAGCGGCGGGCGGAGCAGTTGGCCTATCCGGCGTTTGCGGCAGCGGGCTGGCCGCTAGGCAGTGGCGTGGTGGAGAGTGCCAACAAAGTGGTGGTGGAAGCACGGTTGAAAGGGGCGGGGATGGGCTGGGGGGTGGCGGCCTTGAACCCGCTGCTGGCCTTGCGGAATGCGGTGTGTAATGATCGGTGGAGCGAAGCCTGGGGGGTGATCAGCCAGCGCCACGCGGGGGACCACCGGGCGCGGCGCAGCGGGGGCACCCCGGCCCCGGACGACCCGTCCAGGGCCGGGCAGGAGCCGCCCCCCAGCCAGCGGCGCGGTCCGCAGACAGGAGGGGCGGCGGGGTCCGCGCTGGTGGAACGGGTGCGGACGGCGCAGGAGCAGGCGCGCGCCCGCGCTGCCGTGGTCAACGGCAAACCGGCGCCGGGGCATTCCTGGCGCCACAGCCCCATTGGGAAAGGGTGCCAGGAACGGGTTGCCTAATCCGGGCTGCAAAACTATGATACCGCTGGCGAACCCGCGCTCAGAAGCCTGCTGCCGTGGCAACAGTCATTCTGGCCTGTCGGCGCGCCAGCGCCGCAAATGCCGTTACGCGGGTTCTCGCCCGTGGTATCTCCT
>JBBSAN010000938.1:0-2783 GCA_038252265.1 Chloroflexia bacterium | reverse complement strand
GGCTTTGTCCACCATGCCCATGAAGCGACCGGCGTGTATGAGCCGTGGCAACCCCCGGTCGCCGCGTCCCCGGAACATCACGCCGAGTATGGGGACGACGAGCCGGGGGATGGGCAGCACTAGGCCCACCGTACCTGTGCCCGCAAACACAAGAAGACCGCCTGCCCCGGCAGGCGGTCTTTGTTATGCCGCCGGGGTTACTCGTCGATCCACGGGAAGCCGGCGGGGTTCTGGCGGGCGCGTTCCGACACGACGGCCAGGTCGTGCCCGCGCACCTGCTCCAGGAAGGGGAAGTCGGCGGGCGTGACGGCCAGCTTCGCCAGCGGGCGCACCGGGACCAGGCTGGCCCACTGCTGCACCTCGACCATGCCGTCCTGATGGGGCATCAACGGCTGCGCTTCAAACGTGGCGCGGGGCAGCACATAGATCATCCCGTTGCGCCAGGCCTGGCGGGCCAACGCATCCCCATTGATCGAGAAGAAATAGTAGGGGCCATGCCGGGTGTCGTCCGCCGCGATCAGGTGCACGCAGGCGTTGATCAGCGAGGTCACGCCGTTATCGCGGTCCACCACGGCGAAATACAGCGGCCACAGGCCGTCGGAGGCCGCATAGACCGCCTGCCGGTTGCCGAACTCCGTTGTGTCGTTGGATTGGCGCGGCTCGAATTCGTCAATGTCGGGATTGCCGGAGCCGTGCAGCAGGATCTCTTTGGTGTCACAGAGATAGCACAGGAATTGCCATTTGGGCACCGCGAGCTGGTAGGGGATCGCCTCCCCGCTGCCGGGGAGCACGGCGGTCGTGATCAACTGCTCAAACGCCGCGACGGTGGCCGGGTTGAGATCCATCGGCGGGCGCGGGAGGAGATAGGACGATTTTTCCATTGGGTTAGCCTCCATCCAAAGGCGGGGGTTGGTCGGGGCGGGGCGGCGGGGGGCCGATCAGCCCGTCGCGGTCGCCGGTTTCGGTTCGGTGGGCAGTCCGGCGGCTTGCCAGGCTTGCCAACCGCCGGTGATGGCGCGGGCTTTCGGCCATCCGGCGCGTTGTAGCTCTTGCGCCACACGGGCGCTCGTCGCTTCATCGTGTCAGGCACAGAAGATCGCCAGCACGGCATCGCGGGGCAGGCCCAGTTGCCGGGCCTCGTCGGCGATTCCGCCGGGGATCGTGCCGCCCGGCCCCGGCACCAGCCGCACCGCCCCCACCGCGCGCCCGTCGCTGTTGTCGTAGCTGCGCTCGGTGCGGGCGTCCACGATCACGACCGGGACTCCGGCCTGCTGCAACTGCTTGACCTTTTTGAGCGTGATCCGCATCGGGTCGCCCGTCACCAGCGGGATCGGCTGGCCGGGGCGGGGAGCCGGGGGCGGCGCGACCGGCGGAGGTCCCTCGGCGGCGGCGGGTGTGCTGTCGCGGGGGCCGTTCGGTGGCGCGGGTGCGGGTTCCTCGGTAGGTGCGCGGTCGTGGGTACCGTTGGTCACAGGGATCGGGGGCGGGGCCGCTGCTGCTGGGCGCGGCGGGCTGGCGGTGGGGAGCACCGGAGGGGCGGAGGCGGGTAGGGCAGGGGGCACAGGGAGCGGTTCTGGCAGGATGTCGGTGTCGCTCGCGGTGGCGGCGGCTTCGGCCTCGTCGGCCTCGCTGGCGGCCCCGGTTCGGCGGGTTCCGCGCCCGAGCAGCATCAACGATCCCCCATGCAGCAATACCGAGAGCAGCACCACGAGCGAGCAGATGGCGAACAGGTGGTCGCCGCCCTCCACCCCCTCGAACACCGGCAGGAGGATCAGCAGCAGGGTGCTCAGGCCGCGTGGCCCGAACCAGGAGATCAACAGGCGGTCGTAGGTCTTCAATTTGGTGGGCAGGAGGGCGATGAGGAAGGCTACCGGGCGGATCAGCAGCACCAATACGGCGAAAATGGCGCTGGCGACGGTCAGCACCCCGAACCCGCTCCAGATCAGTGAGCTGCCGAAGAGGACGAAGGTGAAGAGTAGGGCCAGTTCGGCGGTCGTCTCGCCGTATTCCAGGAAGCAGTCGCACAGTTCGACATCGAGCGCGGCGATGGTCAGCCCGGCGGCGAAGGCGGCGAGAAAGCCGCTGCCGTGGACCGACTCGGCGGCGGCGAAGGCGGCGAAAGCCAGGCCGAGCGAGTAGAGCGACTCATAGTCGCGGCGGACCCCGATGCGCCGCCGCACCAGATCAAGCGTCGCCACGCCCAGCAGGCCCACAGCGATGCCTGCTCCCGGCCCCAGGATGAACAGGTCGAGGATCATCTTGCCCCAGTCGGGGCCAGCCGCGCCCGCGTCCCCTGTGTGGTGGCTGAGGAAGACCATCGCCACGACGACGATGGGCAGCAAGACGACATCGTTCAGCCCGCTCTCCAGGCGCAACACCTGGCGGGCGGTGGCCGGGATGTCGCGGCGGCGCAGCAGCCCGCGCAGGAGCACCGGGTCGGTGGAGGCGATGGCCGCGCCGACGACCACAGCGGCGGGTAGCGACAGCCCCAGCAGCGCCACCGCCGCCAGCGCGATCAGCCCCGCCGATAGCAGCGTGCCCGGCCCCAGCACCAGCAGGGTCAGCTTAGCCTGCTTGCGCACTTCCTGGATGTTGAGGCCCACCGCATCGGTGAACAGGACCAGGGCCAGGCTGAGCGTGGCGACGACGCGCAGGACGGGCGAGTCGAGGCCGATGTTGATCAGCCCCAGCCCCGGTGGCCCCAGGGCTGCCCCCAGCGCCAGGAACACCGCCACCTGCGGCAGATTGGTCCGCTCGATCAGCCCCGAAATCAGCGCGGCGAT
>JBBSAN010000937.1:0-2789 GCA_038252265.1 Chloroflexia bacterium | reverse complement strand
TAGTCCTCCTCGTCGGGTTCGGTTCCCGCCGTCTGGTCGGCTTCGGCAGCGACAGTGACTTCCATGTCGGCATTGGCGGTGTCGCCCGCTTCGCTTTTGGCAGCGACCTGCTTGTAGAGCGAAAAGGCCGAGCCGCCGAACTTGCGAAAGCGTACCCGGTGTAGCGGTCCCAACGTCTCCGGCATTTCCACCTGGATAGCGTGCCCAATGATCAATAGCCCGTCGGTGTCCAGCCCCGGCCAGGCGGCAAGCTGGGCGATCAGGGCCGGGATCGCCGGGTCCGCATAGGGCGGGTCGCAAAAGATTATATCATACTTATCTGTATTATGCCCCGAAGATCCGTTTATTGTCAAGTTGTTGGCCGTGCTCCGCAAAAACGCCGCCACCGTCACCGGGTGGAGCTTGCCCCGGTCGGCCAGCCCGGTGCTCTGGAGGTTCTCGCGGATGCAGCGATCCGGTTCGTTGGCCTGCTCGACAAAGTCGCACCAGCCCGCCCCCCGCGACAGCGCCTCGATGCCCAGCGACCCGGTGCCCGCGTAGAGATCGAGCACGCGGTCGCCCTCCTGCGGGTAGCCCAGCACCATGAGAATATTGAACAGCGATTCTTTGACCCGGTCGGCCATCGGGCGGGTGCCCAACCCGGCGGGGGCTTTCAACGGGCGGCCTTTAGCACTGCCTGAAATAACGCGCATTTGATTAGCTCCAACTCTAATTTTACCACGGAGACACGGAGACCACGGAGTAGGGGGCGCTTCAGCAAGGATGGTGCCCTGCACCGGCTGCCGTTTCTCCTGCAACGCGTCGGCGGGTTGCTGCGTACATGACGGCAACGGTCCAGCATCTTCGTTAGCCAGAACACGCAAAAGGAGACACCGCATGGACAGCAGTACCCGGCGCTTTGACCCCCAGGAAGCCGAAACAGCGCGGGGGCAAGTCACTTCCATCCCCCGCCCCCGCACCGCCCCGCTCCCCTGGCGCGACCCCCGCGCCGTGCTGGAGCCGGTGGTCCGCCGCAACTCCAACCTCGTCGCGTTCGGCCTGATCGGGCTGGGCGGGTTGCTCTTCTTCGGGCACGCCAACCTGGCGGCAGCCTTCGGCGCGAGCATCCCCCTGGTGATCGGGTTGGTCTTCCTCTATGTCTACGAGACCCAGAATCATAACATCGGGTTCCTGATCCCTGGCATGATCCTGACCGGGTTGGGTCTGGGCGGGTTTGTGGGCCTGTTGCTCGGGCTGACTGGCCTAATCCCGCTGGGCCTGGGCCTGGGGTTCCTGGCGATCGCCTATCTGCACCGCGAACACTGGTGGGCGCTGATCCCCGGTGGCATCCTCGCCCTCGCCGGTCTGGCTGCGATCTTCTCCAGCCACACCGTCGCCTGGTTCCTGCCCTTCCTCCTGGTCGGCGGCGGCCTCTGGCTCCTCGCCCGCCAGCGCACCCGCACGATCCGGCAGTAACGAGGTACGAGGTATGAGGTACGAGGTATGAGGTATGAAGTGTAAGGTACGATCACCGTACCTCGTACCTCGTACCTCATACCTCGTACCTCGTCAAGCTTCCGGCGAGGTGCTGGCGAGTTCCCAGAAGCGGGCCAGTTGGGCGCGGAGCAGGGCGTGTTCGGGCTGATCCAGGGGTGGGTCGAGTTCGTAGAGGTGGGCGGCTTCGCGGCGGGCCAGTTCGAGCGTGTCCATGTCGCTGAGCCGGGCCATCCGCAGGTCGAACACCCCGCTCTGGCGCGTGCCGAAGAACTCGCCCGGCCCGCGCAGGCGCAGGTCCTCCTCAGCCAGCACGAACCCGTCGTGCGTGTCCTCGATCACCCGCAGCCGCTCCATCGAGGAACTCATTGCCGTCTCCGACAGCAGGATGCAATAGGACTGGTGCTCCCCGCGCCCGACGCGTCCCCGGAACTGGTGCAACTGGCTCAGGCCGAACCGCTCCGCCCCCTCGATCAGGATCACTGTCGCATTGGGGATGTCAATGCCCACCTCGACCACCGACGTGCTGACCAGGATGTCGTACTCGTGGCGGCGGAAGGCGGCCATAATCTGCTCTTTTTCTCCCGCCTTCATCCGTCCGTGCAGCAGCGCCAGCCGGTATTCGGGGAAGACCTCGGTAGATAGCCGCTCATGCTCGGCCACCGCCGCCTTGGCGTCGATCTTGTCCGACTCCTCGACCAGCGGGCAGATGACAAAGCACTGCCGCCCCTCTTCCAGCTTCTTGCGGATGAAGTTGTACGCCTGATCCCGGCGGCTGTCGTCCACCCAGCGGGTGCGGATCACCTGGCGGCCCGGCGGCATCTCATCGATCACCGATACATCCAGGTCGCCGTAGATGGTCAGGGCCAGCGACCGGGGGATCGGGGTCGCGGTCATCACCAGCGTGTCGGCCAGCAGGCCCATCTCGGCAGCCTTCTGGCGCAGCAATTCGCGCTGGTTCACCCCGAAGCGGTGCTGCTCGTCAATCACCACCAGCCCCAGCCGGGCATAACGCAGCCCCTCCACGATCAGGGCATGGGTGCCGATCAACAGATCGCATGACCCGTCGGCTACCGCCGCGTAGACCCGATCCCGTTCGCGCTTGCGCATCCCCCCGGTCAGCAGGTGGATCACCAGCGGGCGATAGCCGGGCGGCGGTCCCTCTTCCGGCTTCAACTCCTTGCTCATGCCGCCCAGTTGCCCCAGCAGCGCCTTCAGTGCCTCCATTTCGGGGCTGAGTTGCACGGGCGCGTCCACAATCGTCTCGTTCTTGGCGAACAGGCGGGTGTCGGCGGCGACGGTCTTCTTGCGGCGCT
>JBBSAN010000936.1:0-2793 GCA_038252265.1 Chloroflexia bacterium | reverse complement strand
GTGATGCGTGATGCGTGATGCGTGATGCGTGATGCGTGATGCGTGATGCGTGATGCGTGATGCGTATTGCATAATACTGACCACTGACCACTGACCACTGACCACTCGTCACGTTTCACGCCTAATAGCGTTCCGGCGGGGGGACGGCAGGGACAATCCGGCGTTCAGGGGGCGGCGGAGTAGAGCGGCGCGGTGGCGCGGAGACGGGCACCTGGCTCAGCGCCTCGACCGGGCAGACCTTCACGCACAGGCCATAGCCCCGGCACAACACCCCCGCTTCGATGCTGTTGAGCCGCGACACGGGGATCTGCATCCGCGGGCACACGCTCACACAGCCGCCGCAGGAGAGGCAGCGCCCCTCGTCCACCTGCAATTCCAGCATAATTCGCGCGACCTTGTTCCCCGCCGGCGGATCTTCGGATCGCTTAAAGGCCACATCCTGGATGGGCGAAATGAAAATACTCATGCATATGCTCCCGTCTAGCACTTGCCAACAGCCACGGTCCCGCGCGCCCCTGGCGCTTAACGCTTGCGGAATTCCGAAGAGGGATGAAAATAGCCACCCAACACCTCGTAGAGCGTGTGATCTTGCTCGACCGGGTCGGGGATTTGAAAAACCGAGGACTTGAGATTGTAGACCTTCAGCAGCGCGTCACCCATGACGGCGTCCCAGGCGTCGCCATAGGCGGCCAGGCCCACGCGGGAGAAGTCGCCCTGCGGCCACAGGGCCACCAGGCTCTCGCCCGCGACACGACCCGACAGCAGCGCGGTATGGATCCCGCCCCCGGTCAGGCCATTGACATTGCGCGCCGCGTCGCCCACCAGCAAAACCCCATCGGCATACGGCTCGCGCAGGGGCCGGGCCAGCGGCACAATGCCGATGGAGACCTCCGTCACCGAGGCGCGGCGGAAGCGGTCGCGCATAAACGACTCGGTCAGGAAGCGGTCGAGGTGCCGCCCCGCCGGCTCATCGCTCATCGTGCGGATGACCCCCAGCCCCACTTTGGCCCGGCCCGGCGCGGTGGGGAACACCCAGACATAGCCGCCCGGCGCGTGCGCCTGCCCGACCACGATTTCCAGCAGCCGGTCGGTGGCGACGTTGGTCATCTCATACTGGATACAGGACGCCGCCTCGTGCATCGGCAGCGTGGTGTTGATCCGCAGCCACTTGCTGAGGCGGGAGCCAACTCCGTCGGCGGCGACCAGCACCCGCGCCGTGATCGCCACTGGGGTGCCCTGGTGCCGCAACTGGAGATTCCAGCCGTCCGACGGATCGGCTCCACGGCGCTCGGCTCCGTCCAGCTCGGTTCGCAGGGCCAGTTCCGCGCCCGCGTCGGCAGCCAGCCCGGCCACATAGGTATCCAGGCGGCGGCGGTCCACCACGAGGCCGATCGTCTCGCGCCCGGCCAGTTCGCGGTAATCCACCCGCCACGGTTCCCCCGCGTTGTTATAGGTGAGGAACCCGGCCACCGAGCAGACCACGTATTCATCCACGATGGGGATCGCGGCGCTGGCGAGGCCACGCACGCTGACCGCCCCGCTGCACTCGGTGGGCACGCCCAACTCGGCCTTGCGGTCGAGCAGCAGCACCCGCAGCCCGCCCGCCGCCGCGAACCGCGCCGCATTCGCACCCGATGGCCCGGCCCCTACCACTACTACATCATAATCGCTGTAACGTAACATGCCGCTTCTCTCCATCCAGGCCGTCCAATAAAGGTCAGCCCTCATTATGACACTGCCTCTTGCGCCCTGTCAAGACGATCAGGACTAATTTACCAGGGGGTCCTATGCAACGCGACCTTGACAGCCCCTCGCCGGTCATGCTATGTTGGGACTATGGACCCTATCCTCACCCCGCCGCTGCGCCGGAGCAAGCTCGTCCCGCTGCAACAGGCGATCCGCGATTTCGTGCCCGCCCATGTGGCGTCGCTCGTCGTGGGCGGGATGCACCTGCACAATATGCCGATGGCACTGGTGCGCGAACTGGTGCGGCAGCGCGACGGGCGGCAGATCGACCGCTTGCTGGCCGGACCCGCCCAGGGGCTGGCCGCCGATCTGCTGATCGGGGCGGGGTTGGTGCGCGAGGCGCTGGTATCCTACATCGGGTTTGAGCACCTGGGGCTGGCGCCCGCCTTTCGCCGGGCAGTGGAGAGCGGGGCGCTCGGCGTGCAGGATGTGGAGGCGTTCGGCCTGATGGAGGCGGTGCGGGCGGGTGCAGGCCACCTGCCGTTCGCCACCCTCCCGGCGGCGCTCGGACGGACCGACCTGCCGCGCCAGAACCCGGCCTTCTACCGGCCCATCAAGGACCCGTTCAGCGGCGCAGAGGTCTATGCCATCCCGGCGCTGTGCCCGCAGGTGGCGCTGATCCACTGCCAGGAGGCGGACGCCTACGGCAACGGCATCTTCAAGGGGTCGGTCTTCTCCGACCGGCTGTTCGCCCTCGCCGCCGACACGGTGATCCTCCAGGTGGAGCGGATCGTGGAGCACACGCAGATTTTGCGCGCCCCACAGGGGGTGGGCATCCCCGGCTTCCGCGTGGCCGCTGTAGTGCAGGTGAACTTCGGCGCGCACCCCACGTCGAGCCACCGCTACTATAATTATGACGAGATCCACCTGCGCCACTACCTGAAGCAGGCCGCTACCGCCGCTGGCTTTGCCGCCTACCTGACCCACTATGTGGATGCGCCCGGCGGCGTGCAAGACAAGTATATGGACGCGGTGCAGAATCAGGATTGGGATGAGTAGGGGATGGGGGTTAGGGGTTGGGGGTTGGGGATGCGTGATGCGTGATGC
>JBBSAN010000935.1:0-2796 GCA_038252265.1 Chloroflexia bacterium | reverse complement strand
GCTGGCCCCCCTCGGGGGCTTACTCGTGGGCGGGCCCCCCCGGCCCGCGCCGTGGGCTCCGGTCTGCCGCCCCTCCGGGGCTGGGGGTGGGGGTTGGCTGGTCCCCACGGCTCGCGCCGTGGGCTATCGTCTGCCGCCCCTCCGGGGCTAGAAGTATGCCGTGGGCTACTGTCAGCCGCCTTAATGGGGCTATAAGGTACGCGCCGTGTGCTCTTTGCGTCATGAGCAGGTGAGGAGGCCGAAGCAGGATGACCGAGATAACCCAGGCGAACGACCCGGCGCTCCTGGCCGCGATCCGCGACTTCGTGAGCAGCCCGGCAGTGGCGGAGGCGGAACGGGCCTTTCTTACCCAGCCGTTCGCCACGGTCCTGCCCCAGCTTGACGCCTTGCGGGGCGAGGTGCAGGCGCGGGGATTGTGGGCACCCCACCTGCCGGTGGCCTGGGGCGGGAGAGGGTTGGCCTTGCCCGCTTTCGCCCAGGTGAGCGAGGCGTTGGGCCGCACCCCCATCGGCCATTACCTGTTCAACTGCCAGGCCCCCGATGTGGGCAACATGGAACTGTTGCTGGCCCATGGCACCCCGGCCCAGCAGGAACAGTGGCTCCGCCCGCTGGCCGGGGGCGCGATCCGTTCTTGCTTCTCGATGACCGAACCGGAGAACCCCGGCTCGAACCCGACCTGGCTGGCGACCACTGCCCGCCGCGATGGCGACAGCTATGTCATTGACGGCCACAAGTGGTTTACCTCCGCAGCAGACGGTGCGGCCTTTGCCATCGTCATGGCCGTCACCGACCCCGATGCGCCACCCCACGCCCGCGCCAGCATGATCATCGTGCCGACCGACACCCCCGGCTTCATCCGCGTCCGCAATATTTCGGTGATGGGCGACGAGGGCGGAGGCTATGCTAGCCACGCCGAGATCCGCTATGAAGGCTGCCGGGTGCCTGCCGACCACCTGTTGGGAGCCGAGGGAGCCGGGTTCACCCTGGCCCAGGAGCGGCTGGGGCCGGGCCGCATCCATCACTGTATGCGCTGGATCGGCATCTGCGAGCGGGCGTTCGACCTCCTCTGCCGCCGCGCCGCCACCCGCGAACTCGCACCGGGCGTACCCCTCGGTGCCCGGCAGACCGTCCAGAATTGGATCGCGGAGAGCCGCGCCGAGATCAACGCCGCCCGCCTGCTGGTGCTCGATGCAGCGACCAAGATCGAGCAGGCCGGGACGAAAGCCGCCCGCGAAGAGATCGCGATCATCAAGTTCTATGTCGCCCGCGTGTTGCAGGAGGTGCTGGACCGGGCGATCCAGGTTCACGGCGCGCTGGGCATGACCGATGACACGCCGATGGCCTACTGGTATCGCCACGAGCGTGGGGCGCGGATCTACGACGGGCCGGACGAGGTCCACAAAGCGACGCTGGCCCGGCAAATCCTGCGGCGCTACGGGATGGACAGCACAGGCCAGTAGGCGGGAGGGACACGATGGCGACCGATTTCCTCGATCAGCCGAAGCCGGTGCGGGCCGGGGAGGAACTGGCCGGTGACCGGCTGGCCGAGTATCTGGCGGCGCACTTGCCCGACCTGACCGGCCCGCTGACCGTGACGCAATTCCCGGCAGGCTACTCCAATCTGACCTACCTGCTCCAGATGGGCGGACGCGACCTCGTCCTGCGCCGTCCGCCGTTCGGGGTGGGCAAAGGCTCGGCGCACGACATGGGCCGCGAATACCGCATCCTCACTGCCCTGGCCCCGATCTACCCCCGCGTGCCCCAGCCGCTCCTTTACTGCACGGACGAGTCGGTGCTGGGCGCGCCGTTCTACGTGATGGAACGGGTGCCGGGCGTGATCCTGCGAGCGCGGCCCCCGGCGGGGCTGGTGCTCGATGCGCCGGTGCTGCACGGCCTGTCGCTGGCAACGATTGACAACCTGGCTGCGATCCATGCGCTGCCGCTGACCTCGCCGGGCCTGACCGAAGGGAGCCGCCCGGCGGGCTATGTTGGGCGGCAAATCGCGGGCTGGGCGCGGCGTTACGGGGCGGCCAAAACCGATGAGATCCCCGAAATCGAGCGCGTGATCGTCTGGTTGACCGAACATCTCCCGCCTGAATCAGGGGCGACGCTGATCCACAACGACTACAAGTACGACAACCTGGTGCTCGATCCCGCCGATCTCACCCGGATCCGGGCGGTGCTCGACTGGGAGATGGCGACCATTGGCGACCCGCTGCTGGACCTGGGGACCACGCTGGGCTACTGGGTAGAGGCCGACGACCCGCCCGAACTCCAGGCGCAGAGCTTCGGCATCACCGCCCAGCCCGGCAACCTGACCCGTGCCGAACTGGTGGCGCGCTACGCCGCCCAGAGCGGGCGCGATGCGTCCAATGTGGTCTATTATTACGTCTATGGCCTGTTCAAGATCGCGGTGATCGTCCAGCAGATCTATGCCCGCTACCGCCAGGGCACCACCCAGGACCCCCGGTTCGCCGGGCTGCTCGCCGTGATCCGCACGCTGGGCCAGACCGCCGCCCAGGCCAGCGCCCGCCACCGGCTCGATCACCTTCTGGATTAGCTGCACGTAAGAAATCAGAAATTAGAAATCAGAAATAAGCTTTCACCTAGGAATAGGAAGGATCGGTGCGTGTGTACATGCTATGACTGCTTCATCTATGTGCGACACGAAAGTCGCTCCAGCGAGTGGTCGGGCGTGCCAACACGCAATCCAACCGACCCCGGCGCGTGTCCAACGCCGGTTCCCAATTCCTACGTGCGTCATTGGTAACGATGGGGTGCGAAGCTAGGGGTAAT
>JBBSAN010000934.1:0-2802 GCA_038252265.1 Chloroflexia bacterium | reverse complement strand
CGGTCGCAGGCGGGGCATTACTCAGATCGTACTTCACCGCCGCTTCCTCCCCCAGCGCCACGATCGGGCGGCGCAGCACCAGCCAGCCGTCCGGCCCGGGTAAGCGGTCGCGCACCCCGATCACGCGCACCGCTGCCAACTCCACGACGAGCGGCCCTTGGCGCCCCTCCAGAATCCGGTAGGGGTGCCAGGCCGCCGCAGACAAGGCGGCGGCGACCGTGGCGACGGTGTCTTTGGGCGGGCTAGCCGGGTGGAGTTGCTCCCGGCGGGGCACCGGCCCTTTGCGCGAGGCCGTCTGCGGCAGCACCCAGCGGCGCGGGCGCGCCCGCGTCGCCCCACTCGCCGGATCCTGGAGCGGCCAGACCGGCGTGGTCCGGGGCACCTCGGCCAGATACCACAACCCCGCCGCCGCCACGCGGTCCAGGAAGGCGGGATCGGCCCCGAAGGCTTCATCGGCGGTTAGCCAGCGCGCCGGGAACCCGCCGGTCTGCACCGCTTCCACCATCTCCACCGCCAACTGGGCGCGGGTGCGAAACTCCAGGCGAGGCGGGAGCCCCACGGCCTCCCGCAGTTCGGTGTGGTCCGCGGCAAACCAGGCCGCTGGCCCATACAAGCGGCGATCCAACAAGGTAGCCCCGCAGGAACTGGCGTAGGCCAGATAGACGCCCGCCTGACAGTTATCACGTTTGCCCGTCGCGCCGCAGTATTGACGGGCGACCGCGACGGAATGGGTGCCTTGTTGGGCGATATCGCTGCCATCGACAATGAGCACCCCGGCGGGTTCGCCGAGGGAGGCGGCGACCAATTCCTGATGATGCGCCAGGATCGGACCGTCGTCCCAGGGCGCTTCACTGAGAAAGTGCGGCAGAGCCCGGACCGGGGCATCGGCGGGGGGATCGGCTCCCAGCAGGCGCAAGGCAAGCGCTTCGACATTCTTGCGGGGCAGATCGGTGAGGAGCAGACCCCGCAGGTAGAGGTCGGCCCCGGCGCGTTGTTCGCGGCGGGCAAAGAAGGGGGCGAACTCGGCCTGATCGGCGGCCAACGCCGGGACGAGCGCGGCGAGGGCGGCGGGTGCCAGGTCTAAAGGCGGCGAGGTCGCCAGGGGTGCAGGTGGGGCAGGATCAGCCATGACCGACACGTCTCCTTTCGGGGTAGGTACCTACCCGCAAGCGAAGCAAAAACCGCTCCACCATCTCTCGTTGTAATACTAGTGGGTCATGCTGCAATTAGCTTGCCATTCAGGTTACCGACAGGTAGAGTTACGCGCACACTCAATAGCAGTTTAATTGCAGCGTGACCCACCAGTGATCCGGAATTAAGGGTCCGTCCAGCAATAACCCATCCAATTTTGAATGCTACATGTGTCGGTAACACCACATTTAACCGTGATCATGCAGTGGCCTCCACCGCTCGCTGTTTTGGGGGGCGGCCCCGCCGCTTGGGTGCTTCCCACGTCGGTAGCGGCACCGCATAGTGCAAGAACTCCAAGACACTCCAGCGGTGGTCCGTCAGCCCCGCCGCCATCGCCGGGGTTTGGCCGACCCGCCGCAACTGACTGCCGACAATCCCGACTTGCTGGAGGGTCCGATGCTCCCAACACCAGTTATACAGTCCGCCGACCAACCACATCGCTGCCGTCAGTTGGGCCGGTCGGACCAGCAGTCGCCGACTGCGCCGGGCCAGCGGGGCCAACGCCCCCCGGAACGTCGCATTCAAGCGTTCGATGTACGCGGTATTGATCCCGCTGCCCGTGCCCGTTTCGGCCAGCACGCGCCGGATGGCGGCGGGCGTCCCTTGCCCAATGCGGTGTTCCACCGCCACCAACCGCCGTCGCACCTGCCGCTTGAGGACTTGGCCCAGCAAGACCCCGGCCTCGGCGACCAGGCGGGGCCGTCCCCGGCGACCGGTATGGACCGGGCGACGAAAGACCGCCCGCACCGCCGTCACATAACTCGCCAGCCCATCCACGCAGATCAGCACCGTGGTCACGCCCGCACAGGCGCGCACCCGGGCGATCAGCCGCGTAATCAAGGCCCCATCGCGGCGGGCGTGGACCTCGCCGCCCAGCCACAGCCGACTAGGTACGGCCAGAGCCAGGGCCATCCAGACTTTCTGCCCGACACACTTGACCCAGATCTCATCGGCTTGGACATGGCCCAAGTCCAGGTGCCCGCGTTGGACGAGATGCTCATGCACCGCTTGGGCGTGGTGACCCGCCCGCGCCAACCAGGCGGCAATCGTCCGTTCATCCAAGCCATAGGCCGCGACGATGGCAGGCAGGGGGCAGCCGTGCGTCAACAAGGTCAGCACGATCGCCACCAGCGCCACCTCGGTGTGCAGCCGATAGAGCGGCGTATCTTTGGTCGCCGCAAAGGTCTGCCCACACTGCCGGCAGCGATAGCGGTGTTCCTTGCGGCTGTGAATGCGAATGGTGCCATGTCCGACCTGGCCCCTTGCGGAGCAAGTCGGGTTATGGCAGAATTGGGTTTGCGGGTCCATGGTGGCGGTCCTCCTGAGCAGATGTGGTAATCATGCCCAAGAGAATGCCACAAGGATCCGCATTTTTCAACTGTCCACCACGCTAATCACGGTTAGCTGCCGTGCTACCCATGTGTCCATCCAGGTATCGTTTTTGGATAGGTTATTGTTGGACGACTCCTAAGCTCGACTGCTCTCAAATACCAGTGTGTAGGCCCGGCCACAACACCAACGGCGGGTATTTGATCGCAGGTGGTGACCCCGCAGGGTCATGACGGGCTTTGTACAATGGTCCTGATGATATCGCCGACCCCAGCGGACTAT
>JBBSAN010000933.1:0-2828 GCA_038252265.1 Chloroflexia bacterium | reverse complement strand
GACGTAACCATCATCATCAAACCGGCCTCGGCTCCGGCCCTGGCTACTCCCACCCCCTGAGCGGGGGCACCATCGCGCAGTGAGGACCTGTTATGTTTGGCTTGGGCAAGAAAAAGAAACCAACCCCCAAAGGCAAGGCCGCCACGCGCCTGATGCAACAGCAGCGCGGCCCCTTGAAATACCTGAGCATCTTCCAAACCCTGGACTATGCTCGCCATTCGCTGGAGGATGTGCGCGGGCTGGAGGGGGTCGCCTTGCCGCTCGTCGCCCTGATTGCCTGGCGCACGATCAGCAGTGAACGGCGTAAGCGCGAAAAAAACATCATGGCCGCCCGGCGCGCCGCTGTCCGCGATTCGGTCCCGGCGTACCTGCGCAAGAGCAAAAAGCGGTTTATCCTGTTCTAATTTTCTCTGCTGGACGCGGGGCGGCCTGGGGCGACCTCCGGTCGCGACGGCTCTGCGACCCAGTAGCGGGGGACCTTTCACCACAACTTTCTACCCAAAGGAGCACTTTTTATCATGGCGACTGCACCCAAAATTGGCGTCTTCGTGCCGCAAGGCTGGCGCATGGATCTGGCGCATATCCCCGATCCGATTGAAAAGTATGAGACGATGACCCGCGTCGGCCAGGAAGCCGAACGGCTGGGGTTTGACTCGATCTGGCTCTACGACCACTTTCACACCGTGCCCGTACCAACGCTGGAAACGACGTTCGAATGCTGGACCTCGACCGCCGGGCTGGCCCGCGATACCACCACGATCCGCATCGGCCAGATGGTGACGTGCAACAACTACCGCAACCCGGCGCTGCTGGCGAAGATCGCCTCGACGGTGGACGTGATGAGCCACGGGCGGCTGGACTTCGGCATCGGGGCGGGCTGGTACGAGCATGAGTACAACGCCTATGGCTACCCGTTCCCGGACGGGCCGGAACGGCTGCGGATGTTGCGCGAAGCATTGCAGATCATCAAAGCAATGTGGACCGAGGATTACGCCACGTTTGAGGGCGAACGGTACCAGGTGCGGGGGGCGATCAACGAGCCGAAGGGGGTGCAGAAGCCGCACCCGCCGATCTGGATCGGCGGCGGGGGCGAGAAGGTCACGCTCAAGCTGGTCGCCCAATACGGTGATGCCTGCAACTTCGGCGGCCTGGACCTGGAGAACTACCGCCACAAGCTTTCCATTGTGCGTGAACACTGCGAAACCGTCGGCAGCGACTATGACCGGCTGATCAAGTCGGCCTCGGTCAATGCTTTCCTGTTGGAGCCGGGCGAAGAGAATCGCGCTGAGGAACTGACCGCCCGCTACCGGGGCGACCGCTCGCTGGCCGACTTCCGCAAGGGCGATTTCGTCGGGACGGCGGCGCAACTGGTCGAGCAGTGCCAGCAGATCCAGGAAACGGGGATCAACTACTTCATCATCTACGTCTACGGCGCAGATGACCTGACCCGGCTGCAAAAGGCGGCGGAGATCTTGCCCGCCCTGCGCAAGTAACCCGGCGGTAGCTAAGAGGGCTGCTGCATTCTTCTGGTAAAGGCCGACCGGTGGCGCGGCCATGATCGGGTTGTCCACAACGCCCTATTGCCCTGTGTACCGGCGCTAACGGGACGGACCCTCGAACATGACCGCGCCACCGGTCGGCCTTTCCGACAACAGACCGCCTCATCCAGCAGTGCGGTGGCCGGGCGCTGTTGGACTGTTACGCAAGAGAAGGAGTACCCATATGGCGACCGCACCTAAATTCGGCGTCTTCGTGCCGCAAGGCTGGCGCATGGATCGCCTGGGCATCACCGATCCGGTGGAGCAGTATGAGACGATGACCCGCGTCGGCCAGGAAGCCGAACGGCTGGGGTTTGACTCGATCTGGCTCTACGACCACTTCCACACCGTGCCCGTACCAACACTGGGAGTGACGTTCGAGTGCTGGACCTCGACCGCCGGGCTGGCCCGCGATACCACGACGATCCGCATCGGCCAGATGGTGACCTGCAACAGCTATCGCAACCCGGCGCTGCTGGCGAAGATCGCCTCGACCGTGGATGTGATGAGCCACGGGCGGCTGGACTTCGGCATCGGGGCGGGGTGGTACGAGCACGAGTACAACGCCTATGGCTACCCGTTCCCGGACGGGCCGGAACGGCTGCGGATGTTGCGCGAAGCGTTGCAGATCATCAAGGCGATGTGGACCGAAGATTATGCCACGGTTGAGGGCAAATACTATCAGGTGCGGGGGGCGATCAACGAGCCGAAGGGGGTGCAGAAGCCGCACCCGCCGATCTGGATCGGGGGCGGGGGCGAGAAGGTCACGCTCAAACTCGTCGCCCAGTACGGTGATGCCTGCAACTTCGGTGGGATGGATCCCGCGTTCTATCAACACAAGTTCGATGTGGTCCGCGGACACTGCGAAACGGTGGGCCGCGACTACAACAGCATCACCCGGTCGGCGGAGATCTTTGCCTTCCTGCTGGAGCCGGGCGAAGCAGCCCGCGCCGAGACGATCACTGCCCCGTATCGGAACGGGCGCTCGCTGGAAGAAGTCCGCCAGGACAGCTTCTGGGGCACTCCGGCGGAATTGATCACGCTCTGCCACCGGCTTATGGATGTGGGGGTGGAGTACTTCATCTTCTACGTCCTGCGACGGCCAACGCTGGAGCGTATGCGCCTGCTGGCCCGTGACGTGTTGCCTGCCCTGCGTGGCTAATGGTCACCACAGAGAACACAGAGGACCCAGAGTTTTAATCGTTGTGGTGCAACAAGAAGGGCCTCCCCCGGCTGGGGGAGGCCCTTCAGTGTAACCGCGTACCTGCGCTTACGGCTTCGGCGTCGCCG
>JBBSAN010000932.1:0-2831 GCA_038252265.1 Chloroflexia bacterium | reverse complement strand
TGGTCAGTGGTCAGTGATTAGGAATCAGCTATTTCTAACCACTAACCACTAACCACTCGTCACTGACCACTGACCACTGACCACTGACCACTGACCACTGACCACTCGTTAGGAGTAAATCGTCGTATGCGTAAAGTAGTACTGACTCTGGCGCTGAGCCTGAGCTTGATGTTGACGGCGTGCGGCCCTGGCGCGCCCGCCACCCCCACCCCTGGCCCCACGGCCACCGTGCCGCCCCCGCCGCCGACGCGGGGCGCACCGCCCGTGACCGAGCCGACCAGTACGAGCACGACCGGTGTCGTGGGCACCACGCCCACCACCGCCGCCACCAGCACCGTGGGCAGCACGCCCACCACCGCCGCAGCGGGCACCGCCACCGGGACCGCCTTGACCATGATCAGCCCGACGACCACAATCGGCGGGTTGCCCAACGCCACCCCGGCGCTGACCGGCACCGTGACCGGCACGACCGGCCTGACCAAAGTGCTGCTGGTGCTGGCCTTCCAGCCGAACGTGCAGTTTGCCCCGTTCTACGTCGCCCAGGACAAAGGCTATTATGCCGCCGAGGGGCTGGACGTGCAGGTCCAGTACAGCACGGCCCCCGATGCGCTGACGCTGTTGGGATCGGGATCGAGCGATTTTGTGGTGACGAGCGGCGATGAGATGGTCCCGGCCCGCGTGCAGGGTATCCCTGTCACCTATATCATGGCGCAGTATCAGAAGTATCCTGTCGGCGCGACGGCGATTGCGGGCAACGGTGCCCCGCTGAAGACCCCCGCCGACCTGAAGGGCCGCAACATCGGCATCCCCGGCCCCTACGGCTCCAGCCTGGTGGCGCTCAAGGCGCTGCTCCAGGCGGGCAACCTGACCGACAGCGACATCACCATGAGCAGCATCGGCTTTACCCAGGTCGAAGCTCTCAGCCAGAAGCGCGTGGACGTGGCGATGACCTACCTGATGAACGAGCCGGTGCAACTGCAAAAGCTGGGCAATCAGGTGGAAACGCTGAACGTGTCCGACTACCTCAACCTCGTCTCGGTCGGGGTAGCGACCAGCGAGCGCAACATCAAAGAGCGCCCGGATTTCGTGCAGCATTTCGTCAACGCCACCCTGCGCGGCCTCCAGGCGACGCTGGATAAGCCCGACGATGCGTTCGCCAGCAGCAGCACCCGCACGCCGGAAGTGACCGGCGACGGCCTGATCCTGCAACGCGCCGTGCTGAGCGCCACCCTGACCTTCATGCAGAAGCCCGCCGGGCACCCCCTCGGCTGGTCGGACCCGGCAGGCTGGCAAACCACCCAGGACTTCCTCAAGAGCGTCGGCATGATCGACAAGACGGTGGACCCCACCATCGTCTATACCAACCAGTTTGCCGAGGCCGCCAAGCCGTAAGCGCTCCTTTCCGGTTGCCTGAAGCAAGCGGGGGTATGCTATATGTGATCATAGCCGATCACAAACAGGGCGCTAGCGGAGGGCTAGCGCCGCAAGGCACCCTCAACCCGTTGTACCAAACAACCCAAAGGAGAACGTTCATGGATCAGGAGACCGCGCAGGGCACAGACACGAAGCCGTGGCCCAGGGGGATCAGCGCCATCACGCTGTTCGTGGAGGACCTGGCCGCCGCGAAGCAATTTTATCAAAAGACCTTCGGCTTGCCGGTCGTGTACGAAGACGACAACTCGGCGGTGTTCAAGTTCGGAGACACGCTCATCAACCTGCTGAAGATCACCGAGGCGGATGAACTCATCACCCCGGCCAAAGTCGCCAGCCGCGAGGCCGGATCGCGCCTGGTGTTCACTATTACGGTGGACGATGTTGATGCCCTGTGCGCCGAACTCACCGCCCGTGGCGTGGTGCTGCTGAACGGCCCGATGGATCGGCCCTGGGGCATCCGCACCGCCAGCTTCAGCGATCCCGGCGGGCATATCTGGGAGATCGCGCAGTAGCCGTTACAGCAGACGGGGCAGATCCTCCAGCCTTACGGGAGAAAGGCCCGGCACCCCAGGTGCCGGGCCTTTCTCTGTCACTGCTGGCAAACCCTTTACATCGAATAGATATCCGCCGCCGGGCTGCCGTGGATGCCGAGGGTGAGCGAGATCTCGCCGCCGTGGTGCAGATCGTGGGCGAGGATGTGCCAGACGACCCAGCCGCGCGTCAGGTCGTAGTGGTCGCCGCGCCACTCAATGGGATATGTCTGCTCCATATCGGCCTGGGTCCAGCGGGCGATGGCCTCGGCCATCAGCGTCCAACTGGCCTCCAGCCCGGCCACCAGTTCCGCCACCGTGCCGGCAGGCGGGTCGTTCCCACCCCAACGTTCCTGGAGCGCCGGGTCCACCGCCTCGTCCATAAAGCCGCCGAACCAATCGATCCGGCCACTAATCATGTGCGCGGCCAATTGCCCCACCGAGCGCTGACCGGGCCCCGCCGCCAGGGCAAGTTGGTCGTTGGTCAGCGTGGCGATCGCGTCTCGCGTGTGCGTCTGGTAAATGTGCCATTCGTCGTAAAACGTCGCTAATGTTGCTGCTTCAGCCGCCATCGTTGTATCTCCTCTCACTACTGTCGGAACCAGCTATCCCTTGTCCTTATTGCAGATCCTTTGACAATCTAGACCGTCCACTTCAAAACGTTTGTTCGTGTGACCGCGTTACGAGGCAACCGGGACGGACGTTCAGCGCAACCTGCGGGTGGTGTCTCCCTTACCCAGGTGGGGTGGGGTGGGGCGGGGAGGGGGTGGGTGGGGGGGGGGGGTGGGGGGGGGGGTGGCGGGGGGGTGGGGCAAAAAAAAGTGGGACCAAACAAAAACAAACCAGCGCGCAGGAGGAGACAACGGT
>JBBSAN010000931.1:0-2833 GCA_038252265.1 Chloroflexia bacterium | reverse complement strand
TGAAGCGTGATGCGTGATGCGTGATGCGTGATGCGTGATGCGTGAGTCGAACCACGAGCCACGAGCCACGAGCCACGAGCATTGCTGCGGATCCGCTGGGTTCAATCCTCGGAGATCCAGCTATAGGCTGCTTATACCTGTAGGATAGGGCTCTGTCCATTGATGCTCGGGTGCCCCAGGCGTTGGGAAATCCCCACCATCAATGGACAGAGCCCTATCCTACAAAGGACATCGGCGGTGAGAACCGGATCTCAATCAATCCTCCGTCCTCCGTCCTCCGTCCTCCGTCCTCTGTCCTCCGTCCTTATTTCCCCAGCAGGTAGTCTTCGAGCGCCCCGGCATAGGCGCGGGCGATGGCCTGGCGTACCGTGGGTTGCAACAGTTGTTGTACTTCGTCGGGCGAGGTGATATAGAGCGCCTCAACGATGGCACCGGGCATCGCGGCGGCGCGGGGCCGCTTCGGTAATTCGACCGGGCCGGTGAGGAAGAGGTGCCCCGGCGGGTCGCTAGGGCCGTCGCTGAACATATCGTTGCGGAGTTCGCGGGCCGTCACCGGGTAGCCAATGCCTGCCAGCTCGGTTTGCAGGTGGTCGAGGGCCAGCTTGCCCATATGGAGGCTCTGCGCCGGGTAGAGGCAATCCGCAGTGATGCAGCCCAGCGCCTGGATGCCCTGGCGCTTGTTGGGATCGATGTGGCTGTTCGCGTGGATGCTGAGGAACACCTCGGCTCCGAAGCTGTTGATCTCGTCAATCCGCCATTGCAGGTCGTCGGCCTGCCCATGGTCAATGCCGTCGCCGTTCGCATCGTCCGGCCAGGGGGTGGTGAACGCCTCGGTCGTCTCGCGGGTCAGGAAGACCGTCGCGCCCCGCGCCTCCAGCAAGCGCTTCGTGATCTTAGCCACATCGAGGTTGACCACTTCTTCCGACAGCACCAGATGGTTCGTCTTAGGATCGACATAAACCGCGCCCAGGTCGGTGCGCGGGCCGTGGCCGGGGTCCAGCGCGATCTTGCGGCCCAGCAGGGGCCGGGCGGTGTCGGCGGTGGGCGACGGGGGCGGTGCGGCGGTCGGGCTGGCGGTCGGCGGGAGCGCGGTTGGGCTGGGCACCGCCGTGGGCGGGACGGTGGGCACTTCGGTAGCCGCCGGGGGCGCGGTCGGTGGCTCCGTCGGCGGGCGGGCGGACGCGGTCAGCAACGCCGCCTGCGACTCGGTGGGGGGGGCGACCGTCGCCGTCCCGGTCGCGTGCAACGAAGGCGGGTCCCAACTCAGGCCATTGGGACCGTGGGCCAGCGCCTCGACCATGCCCCAGGCCGCCAGCAGCCCGCACAGCAACAGCGCACTGCCCCCCAGTAACCCGACGATCAGCAGATTAGGTAACCGGCGGCGCGGGGGGGATCCCGTCGGCCCCGCGGGCGCTGCCGGAGAAGAATCAGTCATACCGTGTTATGTTGCCCCTTTCTCACCAGTAGCAGACGCCCTTACCATAGCGCAACCAGCTACGGCTGTCAAGCGGAGCACGCGGGTAGAAGTCAGAAATTGGAAATTAGAAATCAGCTTCTTTAAGGTAAAGGATCGCGTCATGCGACGCGGCGACAGCCTTTTCTCCACGATTCTGACTTCTGATTTCTGATTTCTGATGACAACAAAACGGGCCGGAGCGTGTGCTCTGGCCCGTCCTGGTTGATGGTGGGGTTGGCGGAAAGCCGTTAGCGGCGCTTGGTCACATCGAGGGGATTGTCGCCGCTGGGCTGGGTGTAGCCCTGGTTCGAGCCGGACTGATCAGGCGTACTCGACTGATTGCCGCCGCCCAATAGCTGCCCGAACAGGTCGCCCAGGCCGCCCCCCTGTTGCGGGGCCTGGGTCTGCGGCGCAGGCGTACTGCCACCGCCCAATAGCTGCCCGAACAAATCGCCCAGACCGCCCCCCTGTTGCGGGGCCTGGGTCTGCGGCATGGGGGTGGACTGGGTGGCGCTACCGCCGCCGAGGAATTGCCCCAGCAAGCCGCCCAGGCCCCCGCCGCCCTGCTGCTGTTGCGGCACGGGCTGGTTGTAGCCCTGGGTGCCGCCCAGGAAGCGTTGCAGCGCATAGCTCAACGCCGCCGAGATCGCCATGCCGACCAGCGGGTTGCTGAGCAGTTGGCGGATGATATCCGGGTTCTGCTGCTGGGCATAGGTGGTCATCTTCGCCAGATCCTGCGGGTTCATCTGGGCCGGGTTGGTCGTCTGCACGCCCGCCGCCTGCGGGTTCAACCCGTTTTGCATGAACAGGTTAAGCAGCGTGCCGGCGATATTGCTGCGGTCGGTCGTGCTGGCCTGGCTGAAGGCGTGCTCAATCGCGGCCTGCTGCTGGTGCGGCGGGGCTTGATTAGACCACTGGTTGTAGGCCGCAGCGATATCGTCGTGCGGGATGTTCGCGGTGTCGTTTTGCGCGTATTGCTGGTGGAAATTGCTGAACACTTTGTGCAGGCTATCACCTAGGGTCGGGCTGTCTGCGTTCATACCGGACTGGCCTGTCCCGGTATTAGAAGTATTATCCATGTAGAAAAGCCTCCTATACTGATGCGCGGTCGGATACCTCATTGCATCCGACAAGACTTCTCTTACTAAGGCAATAAGCGTGCCGCCACTAATGCCCACGGCGCATCACGCTAGCCGCAGCAATCCCGTTGTATGAAAATTGGAACAGGCGGCATGACGCGGTCCGCTTTAGCCCTGCCGCCCCTGGCGCATAACCACGGCCAGGAAGGCCAGGATAAACAGGAACACGCCAACCACCCCAAGAACCGGAACGATGTCCATTTGCAGGTCTCCTTTCCCCGTATTAATCGCGAAGAAG
>JBBSAN010000930.1:0-2844 GCA_038252265.1 Chloroflexia bacterium | reverse complement strand
GCGTTGTTTGGCGAAGTAGCCTTTGGTCGCACAGGCCGCTTTCGGCCCACAGGGGACGCCACTCATGTCGGCATCCAGCAATTGATAAGCGTGGGCATAGTCGTGCTGATAGCCCCGACTATGCTGGCGGTAAATCGTGATCAGCGCGGCCTCCAGTTGCGTGACCGTGGTGGGGGTGCAGGCATCCAGCGTTTCTTGCCCCACGGACTGCTCAGCACAACCCGCGCAGCCGAAGGCGGCGTGCAGCGCGGCGTCGGGGCGCACGCGCCCATTGATTTCAACGAGGCCCTGCGCGCCGCACAACACGGCCAGGAAGGCGGTATACAACTTGTCCTGCGGGGTGTAATGCACCGTTTTCTGCGGGATCTGTACCGTGGAGCGGATGGGACCGAACAGATCGAGTTGTTGGAGTTTCAGGCCCAACGCGGTCAAGCTGGCGCGGGGCGTGCCTCGACGGGCCGCAGGGAGTATGTTAGACTCGGGCATGGTGATGAATCTCCTCCGAAGGATGAATGGTGTTCCTTTAGAGAAGCTTCATCACCGCTCATTTGTCAAGGTGCGCGAGGCGGCAGCACGCTGCCGCTTCTTTGGGCGAAACTTAGGTAAGTAACATTGATCCCACGCGCAGCAAGAAGCTCTTCCACAGCGCGATAGCTGAGGGTGAAGCGGTAATAAAGCCAGACCGCGTGCGCGATAATTTCGGTCGGATAGCGGTGACGTTTGTACAGGGCAGTATCAGCAGCAGTGGTGGTCATCATGCCGCCATTATAGATGAAGCTCCTCCAAGCCGTGTTCGGTCGCCCAAGTTAACCTGACAATACCCTTTTGAGGTCATCGTCGGCAAGAGTATGAACGGCGAGGGCAGCTCCCGCTGCCTGGGATTCGTGCATGGCTACGACACCAAGCCGAAGCGGGGCCTGTTTGAGGTGCTGAAGGCGCAGGGCATGCCGATGAACCAGTTAGTAACCTTCCTGTCGGACGGGGGCGACACGGTGCGCGAGTTGCCGTTGTATCTGAACCCGCAGGCCGCGCATATTCTCGACTGGTTTCACGTTGCGATGCGGCTGACGGTGCGAGGTCAATTGGCGAAGGGAGTAGCCGCGGAGTCCGTACCGGCCAGCGGGAGCAAGAGGCCCGCTGCGCCCGCGCAGGAAGCCGAAGAGCCGCGGCCCACCAGGGATGGGATTGCCGCGCAACTGGAGCGGGTGAAGGGGTTCGTGGGGCACGGCAGCGTGTTCGGGGCGTTGGACGCCTTGGACAGCTTGGAGGAAGATGTCGGGCCGCTGGCGCGGAAGAGTGCGGCGGGCGCCAAATTGCAGAAGACACTGGCCGAATTCACGGGCTACATCGCGGCGAACCGGGCCTACATCGTCAACTATGGGGACCGCTATCGCAATGGCGAGCCGATCTCCTCGGCGTTTGTGGAGTCGACGGTCAATCAGGTAGTCAGCCACCGCATGGTGAAGAAGCAACAAATGCGCTGGACGAAAGAGGGAGCGCACCGGTTGCTACAGGTGCGCACGCAGGTCCTGGACGCGGAGCTAGCCAAAACCTTTGTTCGCTGGTACCCGCAGATGCAACTGACGGGGCAAGCGATACCCTTGGCTGCCTAGTATTACAACGACGGTTTGGTATAATAGCTGGTGCTAACCTAATCTGCCACCACCAGGAGCCATTCTTGCTTACCCCAGCCGACTTGGATCGGGTCGCCGATTCCTTTACCCGGTTCCATGCTACCTTTGCACCCCTGTTTGGGCGTACCGAAGCTCAGCAGCGTAGCGAACAGTATCTGCGGGGTTTGTTGGTCCAACACGCCGACCGCCGCAATGCCGAGAACATCGCCGAAGCGATCCCGGGGGCCACTGCGCGGACCTTGCAACGCTTCCTGACGGAGGCTCCCTGGCCGCATCGTCCGGTGATCGCCGCGCTGCGGGAGTTCCTGAGTCCGCGCCTCAGCAGTGCGGAGGGCGTCTTCATCTTTGATGAGACCGCCGCCGCCAAACAAGGGCAGTATTCGGTCGGGGTGGCCCGCCAATACTCGGGCACGCTGGGCAAAGTCGGCAACTGTCAAGTGGGTGTCTTCCTGGCCTATGCCGCGCCCCACGGGCATGCGTTGCTCGACGGGGATCTGTATTTGCCGAAAGAGTGGATGGCCGATGCCCAGCGGCGCAAGGTCGCGGGCGTGCCCGCCGATGTCGCCTTGCAGACCAAAGGCGACTTGGCCTTTGCGTTGTTGCAGCGCACGCGCCAGACGGAGCACCTGCAAGACCGCTGGGTCACCGGCGACGCGGTCTACGGCAGCGACCCGCACTTGCGCGATGCCCTCGACCAGGCCCAGTTCTACTATGTGTTCGACGTGCGCCGGACCGAACGGGTCTTCACCACCCGTCCCGCGACGGCGGTGCCGCCGTGGCGGGGACGCGGCCCCAAACCGCAGCGCGAGCGCCGGGTGGCCGGGAGCGCCGCGCCGCAAACGGTGGCCGAGGTAGCAGCGAGCGTGCCGGAGCGCCGCTGGCGCACGTTGAGTGTGGCCGAGGGGGCGCAGGGGCCGCGCCGCTACCAATTTTGGCGGCAACGGATCTGGGAGTGCCGCGACGACTTGCCGGGGCGGGAGTGTGGGCGGCTGCTGCGGCGCAACGTGGACGGCAGCGCGTTGAAATACGGCCTGTCGAACGCGCCGGGGCCGACGCCGCTGATGAAGCTGGGGCAAGTAGGGGCGACGCGCTGGAATATCGAGACCGAGTTTGAACTGACCAAGAGCGAAGCCGGGTTGGTGGAATATGAAGTGCGCAGTTGGACGGGCTGGTATCACCACATGAGGATGGCGTTGTTGGCGGGGGCGTT
>JBBSAN010000929.1:0-2847 GCA_038252265.1 Chloroflexia bacterium | reverse complement strand
GGTCCAGCGGCGGGGTAGGGGGGACGACTTCGTCCAGCAGGGCATAGGTGAATTGTTTGCCGCGCCGCGTCCCGCTACAGATGATCCCATCCAGTTCCGCCTGAAACATGATATAGGTGAAGCGCAATTGCTCCGTTGACTCGATCCCCGCCTGTTGCAGGACGACCACTAGCTCGGCGCGGGTCAGTTGCTTCCCGCCTTGCAGCGCGGCGGCCAGCACCGCGTGGCTCCGCTTGAAAACGGCATCGTCCAGTTCCAACTGGCGATACCAGGAGGCTGCCGCCACACGGACTCGCGGCGCGGTGAGCGCCAGCAGCCAGCGAATATCCGCCGGGGTGACGAAATGCCAGGTGGGCCGCATGATGTGGGTACGGAGGATCGATCCCTCAGCCAGCGCCTGATCAATCGCCGCCTCAGTCGCCCCTTGCATCCGCAGGCCCAGCGCCCAGGCCGCCGCTGGATAATCCTGCGCCTGCACCGCCCCCAACCAGGCCACCACCTCGCCTGGCTGCTGGAACGGGGCCGTGGTCAGCCGCTGGTTGGTCAGGCGCTGGCGAATAATATCCCGGCGGGTCCGTGCTTCCGGCATCTGGCTCCTCCGCGTGCGTGAAACGTGAAACGTGATGCGTGACGAGGGATCAGGGATCAGGGATCAAAACAACGCAATACGCAATACGCAATACGCAATACGCAATACGGAGATCACGCATCACGCATCACGCATCACGCCGGAGCAAGCTGCCAGACCGTCACTTCGGCGTCCACGTCGGTCTGCCCCAGGGCGGCGGCGACCGAGATGCGGTGGTGCCCATCACGCACGAAGTAGGTCTCGCCTACCCGGATCAGTTCGACCGGGGGGAGGGCTTCGCCGGTCTGCTGGGCCACAGCGATCTTCAGCCAGCGCCCCCGCGTGCGCGGGCCGAGGGGATGGAACGTAGCATCGAAATCCTGCTCGCGCCCCTCGGTGCCCCGGATGCAGGCAATCGGCACGCTCTGCACCCCCAGGTAGTGCCGCCCGTAGATTTTCGCGCCCGCTTCGACGCAGGCCAGGTGTAGCAATCGCCGGGGCTGGTGGCGGATCGCGGCCCAGAGGCGGGCGAGCCAGCCGGGGTGACGGGCCTGTTCATATAACAGCGTGGCCTGCCGCAAGGCTTCGAGCCGTCGCTCGGCCTGGGCGAACGCTCCTTGTGTCTCGGAGAGATTCAGGTCAAACATGATCGGTCCTCCGGCGGTCTGTTCTGGGAGCAGTCTGGTGTGGGTAGCACGTTAAGTATACGGGCAGCCGGTGCGCGTGCCTACGGGCAGGAGATTGATCCTGGATCGCGTCATTGACCCAGGCCCGCCTACATCCCTGGACGGACGGTCCTCGGAGGAATTGTCCGCATAGTTCAGGCTTATTTGCTGTAGGTGCCCGTCAGCTTGACCTGACCGAGGATGTGGCCGTCGGCGGCTTTGAGGAACTGATCGTTGGTGGCGTTGTCGGGCAAGACCAGCGGCGCATCGAGGGCGTAGAGATGGAAGATGTAGTGGTGGGTGCCGCTGGGCGGGCAGGGGCCAGTGTAGCCGGTGGACGCGGCCCCGTTCTGCCCCTGGCGGCTGCCGTCGGGCAGGGTGGCGCTGGTCGGTTGCGCTTCGGGCAGGCTGCGAGTCGCTGCGGGGATATTATAGATCACCCAGTGGATAAAGACCCCGCTCACCGCATCGGGGTCTGACACTGTTAGGGCTAGCCGCTGGGTGCCGGGTGGCGGGTTGCTCCATTGTAGCGGCGGCGATTGCCCCTGGCCGCTGCAGGTGTAGACCGCCGGGATCGGCTGGCCCTGCCCGAAGGCGGGGCTGGTCAGGGCGAACACCGGCCCGCTGCTCTGTGGGGCCGTCGTCGCGGCGGAGGCGGGGGCGGGAGCGGGTGTCGGCGTGGGCGTGGAGTCGCAAGCGGCGAGAAAGAGCGCCAGGACAACGAGGGTCAGCCCGGTAACGAGGGCTGGGGTGCGGGGTTTAAACATCGCCATATATCTACATATCCCCTTAATAAAGTCCCGAAACATCGTCATAGTGCGCCGCCCGCAGCAAGTCCCGCGTCAGTTCGGCATGGCCCAGGTGCTCGGCGGCGTGGCGGACGGCGATCCAGAGGATCCAGCGCCCGGTGATGGTGCCCCGGCGGGGGTGGGTGCGTTCGCGGTCCAGTTCGCCGGGCGGGAGGGTGGCAAGCCGGGCGCGGACCTTCGCCATGATCTCGGCGTGCCGGGTCCGTATCGCCTCGGCGGACAGGTCCTGCGTCAGGAACTCCTCCTCGCGGTTGCGGCCCACCCGCTCCCCGCCCAGGATTTCGAGGATATTCTCCTCCACGTTCGCCAGCGTGTGGACGATCAGCACGGTCAGGCTGTTGCCATCTGCCACCGGGGGCCGCCAGTTCAGCCCTGCTGCGTCTAGCCCATCCACGCAGGCGACCAGCCGCTCCAGCGTGCCGCTCAGGGCGCGGTAGGCGGCGGCCACTTCGGGGTCAGCAATCGTCGGTTCGTCCATCACAGCCCTCCCATCTATTCCGGCGGCATGTCCAGGTAGACCGTTTTGGTCTGGGTGAAGAACTCGACGGCGGCTTTGCCCTGCTCGCGGGAGTAGGACGACGAGCCTTTCATCCCGCCGAAGGGCACATGTGGTTCGGCCCCGGCGGTCTCCGAGTTCACATGGACGATACCCGCCTCGATCTCGCGGATGAAGGCGAAGGCCCGCCCGATGTCGCGGGTGAAAATCGAGGCGGATAGCCCGTACTCCACCGCGTTCGCCAGGGCGATGGCCCCGGCCAGATCGTCGGTGGGCAAGATCGCCAGCACCGGCCCGAATACTTCGTCG
>JBBSAN010000928.1:0-2859 GCA_038252265.1 Chloroflexia bacterium | reverse complement strand
CCGCCCCGGCGGCGACCAGCGCGGTATCGAGCACCAGCCAGAGCGGGGGCTGCGTCGTAGGGGAAGAAGGCATAGCGGGCAGGCTCCTTTAGCACAGCATTGATTGACGCGAGCTACCGCCCCGGCGCTCGCCCATCCGCGCCATTATACCATAGCCCCCGCCCCCAGGCCCTGCTCCTGACCCCCGCCGCCCAGATTCCTGACCCCTGACCCCTGACCCGGCCTGCTTCTTTCTCCCCGCCGTTGACACTGCATGGTCCCCAGTGTATACTGGGGGCAAATCCACGGCATAGCCACATCAGCCACCCCTGGGGCGGGAACCGATGGAGACGAGGAGGAAGTAGCGATGAAAGCAGTCGTAATGGCCGGCGGCGAGGGATCGCGGTTACGCCCACTCACCATTCGCCGCCCGAAACCGATGGTCCCGGTGGTGGACAAGCCGGTGATGCACCACATCCTGGAGCTACTCAAGCGCCACGGCATCACCGAGGTCGTCGCCACCCTGCAATACATGGCCGACAACATCCAGGAATACTTCGGTGACGGCTCGCAACTGGGCATGACCATCCACTACAGCATCGAAGAGTCGCCGCTGGGCACTGCCGGAAGCGTCAAGCAGGCCGAAGAGTGGCTGCGCGACGACACCTTTATCGTCATCAGCGGTGACGCTCTGACCGACTTCGACCTGACCGAGGCTGTCGCCTTCCACAAAGCGAAAGGCTCGATGGCAACCCTGGTGCTCAAGCGGATGCCCAACCCGCTGGAGTACGGCGTGGTCATCATTGATGACGCCGGGCACATCAAGCAGTTCCAGGAGAAGCCGAGCTGGGGCGAGGTCTTCTCCGACACGGTCAACACCGGCATCTACGTGCTGGAGCCGCAGATCTTCGACTACTTCGAAGCGGGGAAGGTGTTCGACTTCAGCATGAACCTCTTCCCCACCATGCTGCAAAAAGGCGACCCGATGTACGGCTATGTCGCCGATGGCTACTGGTGCGACATCGGCAGTCTGCCCGACTATATGCGGGCCAGCGGCGACCTGCTCCACGGGCAGGTTGATATCGCCCTCAGCGGGAGCGAAATCGCACCGGGTATCTGGGCCGAGGAAGACGTGGAAATCGCCTCGACGGCGCGGCTCACCGGGCCGATCTACCTGGCGCGGGGGGTGCAGGTCAAAGACGGGGCCACCATCCAGGGGCCGGCGGTGGTCCGCGAGGACACCATCGTAGACAACCGGGCGATGATCGACCGCAGCCTGATCTGGCGCAATTGCTACATTGGCGAGCGGGCGGACGTGCGTGGGGCGATCCTTTGCCGCCGGGTGAGCCTGAAGCCACGCGCCATGATCTTCGAGGGCGTGGTCATCGGCGACGGCACCATCGTCGGCGAAGGGGCGATCATCCAGCCCGACGTGAAAATCTGGCCTGACAAAGAGATCGAGAGCGGCGCGACGGTGGCGACCAGCCTGATCTGGGGCGCGCAAGGGCGGCGCACGCTGTTCGGGCGCTTCGGCGTCACCGGCGTGGTAAACGTGGACCTCACCCCCGAATTCGTCGCCAAGCTGGGCGCGGCCTATGGCGCGACGCTGCCCAAAGGATCGGTCATCTCGGTGAACCGCGACGCCCACTATATGACCCGGATGCTCAAGCGCGGCATCATGGGCGGGGTGCCGTCGGCAGGCGTCACCGTGGCCGATATGGGCGCGGTACCGATCCCGGTCACTCGCTACTGGACGCGCAAGAGCACCGCAGCGGGGGGCATCCATGTGCGGCTCTCCCCGGTGGACAACCGCGTCATTGACATCCGCTTCTTCGACAAGGACGGGCAAGACCTGTCCAAGAACACCGAGCGCAAGATCGAGACAGCTTTCTTCCGCGAAGACTTCCGCCGCGTCTTCCTCGAAGAAATCGGGCGTATCTACTACCCGCAGGATGTGCTCGACCTCTACAGCCGCGACTACCTGGCCCGTATCCAGACCCATGTCGTCAAGGGGGCGAACGGCTACAACCAGATGGTGGTGGACTACAGCGGCGGTCCGGCAGCGAAAGTGTTGCCGCCGATCCTCAGTCAGCTGGGCTGCGATGTGATCGAAATCAATGCCGCGCTGGAAGAAGAAAGCATCGTTTCGCCGTCCGAGAAGTTTCGTGCGGCGATGGAACGCCTGTCGGCCATCACGGCTACCCTCCACGCCAATTTCGGCGTGCGTATCGACATCGGCGGCGAGCGCATCTATATCGTGGACGATCTGGGACGCGAGCTAGACGGGGTCACCGCGCTGGCCGTGGTCGCCGCCCTCTATCTTAGCCAGAACCCCGGCGGGACGGTGGCCGTCCCGGTCCACGCCCCCAGCATCTTCGAGACGCTGGCCGAGGGGGCGGGGGGGCATATTGTGCGCGTGGCGGGCAACCCGGCGGCCCTGGTCCAGGCGGCGGCGCGGTCGGACGTGGGCATGGCCGGGGGCGCGAACGGCACCTTCATCTTCTCCGACTTTCAGCCGGTACCCGATGGGCTGTTTGCCATCGCCCGCATTGTCGAGCTGACCGCCCAATTGCGGGTGCGCCTGTCGGAAGTGCGTGAGGCACTGCCCAACTACTCCATCGCCCGCAAGGATGTCACCTGTCGCTGGGAGGACAAGGGTCGGGTGATGCGCTTGCTCAACGAGCAGTACCGCGATGAGCGGGTGCCCCAGGTGGACGGGGTGAAGATCGGTAACGGCAACCAGTGGGCGCTCATCCTCCCCGATGCCGACCAACCGGTCTTCCACATCGTCGCGGAAGCCCCCAACCAAAACGAAGCCGAGGCGATGGCCGAGAAATACGGCGATCTGGTCAGTTCGTTGCAACGGTAACGCGCCGGGGG
>JBBSAN010000927.1:0-2861 GCA_038252265.1 Chloroflexia bacterium | reverse complement strand
TGCTGATCGCGGGGCGGGTGCGGCATGTGGTCGTGCGCCTCAGCCGCAGCCCGTTGACCAACCTCCACCTGGGGAACGAACGGCTGCCGCTGGCGGCGCTGGGATCGCGCCTCTCCCCGGCGGCGTGGACGGCGGCGCAAGCGACCTGTGAAAGGGTCGGGACGCTGTTCCCTGGTTGTCTCTACCTAGGGATCGACCTGTTGCTGACCAGTGACTACCACCACCATGTGGTCGCGGAGGTCAACGCCTTTGGCGATCAGCTTTATGACACGCTCGATGCCGGGCACGATCCGTATGATGCCGAACTGGCGGCGCTGGCGGCGGGCTGGCCGGACGGGGTGACCCCGCCCATCGAGCAGCCCGCACCCCTGGCCGCCACCGCGCTCCCGGCCTGACGAGGACACCGATGATCCCGACCGCGGCCCTGATCGGCACCCACGATATCCTCTTCCTGACGCTGGACACGTTGCGCTATGACGTGGCCCAGGCGGCGCTGGCGGCGGGGCAAACCCCCTACCTGGCGGGGCTGCTGCCGGGCGGGGCGTGGGAGGAGCGGCATTCGCCGGGCAGTTTCACCTATGCGGCGCACCAGGCGTTTTTCGCCGGGTTCCTGCCCACGCCGGTCGCGCCGGGCAAGCATCCGCGCCTGTTCGCCCTGCGCTTCCCCGAAAGCCGCTCGATCCACCCCGAGACGGCGGTGTTCGACACGCCCGATATCGTCAGTGGGCTGGCCGGGGCGGGCTACCACACGATCTGCATCGGCGGGGTCGGCTTTTTCAACAAGCGCAGCCCGCTGGGCCGGGTGCTGCCGGGGCTGTTTGCCGAAAGCCACTGGGAGCCGCCGATGGGCGTCACCGGAGCACATTCCACCGAGCAGCAGGTGGACAGGGCGCAGGAGCGGCTGGCCGCGCTGCCGCCGGATCAGCGGGTGTTCCTGTTTGTCAACATCTCGGCCATCCACCCGCCCAACTACATTTTCGCGCCGGGCCGGGGCGAAGACTCGCCCGCCACCCAGGCCGCCGCGCTGGCCTATGTGGACCGCCACCTGCCGCCCCTGTTCGCCGCCATGCAACGGCGCGCCCCGCTGCTGGCGATCCTCTGCTCCGACCACGGCACCGCCTTTGGCGAGGACGGCTACCGGGGCCACCGGCTGGCTCACCCGGTCGTCTGGACGGTGCCCTATGCCGAGATGGTCTTGCCCCAGGTGACCCCATGATCGCCCCTGCCCCGCCCCTGCCGATCCCGCCGTACCCCTATGGCGGCTACACCTATGCCTACCCGCACAAGACGGCCTATCGCCCGCTCGATCCGCCCGTGCCCCTGGCCGACCTGTGGGCCGGGGAGGATCGGCGGGCGCTGTTCCTCTATATCCATATCCCGTTCTGCGAGATGCGCTGCGGCTTCTGCAACCTGTTCACCACGGCCAACCCCGGCGCGGATGTGCCCACCACCTATCTGGACGCACTGGAACGGCAGGCGCGGCAGGTGCGGGCGGCGCTCGGCCCGGACGCCCGCTTTGCCCGGTTGGCGCTGGGCGGTGGCACGCCCACGTATCTGACGGTGCCCGAACTGGCCCGGCTGTTCCGGCTGGTCAGCGAGGATTTCGGGGTGGATCTGGCGGCAACCCCGATCGGCATCGAAACCTCGCCCGACACGGCCACGCCCGACCGGCTGGCCTTCCTCCGCGCCCACGGAGTGGACCGGGTCAGCATCGGCGTGCAGAGCTTTCACGAGGCGGAGGTTCACGCCGTGGGCCGGGCGCAGCGCAGCGCCACGGTGGCAGCGGCGCTCGACGCCATCCGGGCGGCGGGCTTCCCCACGCTCAATATCGACCTGATCTATGGGATGCCGGGGCAAACGGTTGCCACCTGGGAGGAGTCGCTGCGGGCGGCGTTACGCTGGGCACCAGAAGAACTCTATCTCTACCCGCTCTACAACCGCCCGCTGACCGGGCTGGCCCGCCGGGGCCGCATGGAGGCCACCGACCTGCGCCAAGCGTGCTACCGGGCCGGGCGGACGCTGCTGCTGGCGGCGGGCTATACCCAGGTCTCGATGCGAATGTTCCGCGCTCCCCACGCGCCGGATCTCGATGGGCCGGTCTACTGCTGCCAGGAAGACGGCATGGTCGGGCTGGGCTGCGGGGCGCGGTCCTACACCCAGGCGCTGCACTATTCCAGCGAATACGCGGTCAGCGCGGGCGGGGTGCGGGCTATCCTTCAGGCGTACATGGCGCGATCCGATGCCGAGTTTGCCCAGGCGTCCTATGGCTTCCGCCTGGATGGGGACGAGCAGCGCCGTCGTTACCTGTTACAATCGCTGCTCCAGGTGGAGGGGCTGGACCGTGCCGCCTACCGGGGGCGCTTCTGCGGCGATATCCTGCTGGACCGGCCCGAACTCCACGCGCTGGTGGCGCAAGGCTGGGCCACACTGACCCCCGCCCGGCTGGCCCTGACCTCGGCGGGCCTGGAATACTCCGACACCATCGGCCCCTGGCTCTATTCCCCGCCGGTGCAGGCATTGATGGAGGGCTACACCCTGCGATGAATCTCCAGATCCTCTATCGCGGCCCCCTGTCCAGTTGCAACTACGGCTGCCCCTACTGCCCGTTCGCCAAGCACCACGAAACGCGGGCCGAGCACGCGGCAGACGGTGCGGCGCTGGACCGTTTCCTGGCCTGGGTGGCAGAGCGCACGGACGATCAAATCGGCATCTTAATCACGCCGTGGGGCGAGGCACTGATCCGCCGCCGCTACCAGGCCGCGCTGGCGACCCTGACTCACCTGCCCCAGGTGACCCGCGCCGCGATCCAGACCAATCTCTCGTGTCGGTTAAGCTGGATCGACGCCTGCGACCGGAGCAAG
>JBBSAN010000926.1:0-2864 GCA_038252265.1 Chloroflexia bacterium | reverse complement strand
GCAGGTACTGTGCATCACCCACCTGCCGCAGATCGCCGCCTTCGCCGACACGCACTACAAGATCACCAAGCAGGTGCGCGACGAGCGCACTGCCACCCATGTGGACGCGCTGAACGAGGCCGAGCAGGTGCAGGAGATCGCCGCGATGCTTGGCGGCGTGCTCACCCCCGCCCAACTGGAAAACGCCCGCGACATTCTGCGCCACACCGGCCACGTCAAAGCCCTGCGCGACGGAGCCACCGCCAGCGACCTCCTCGCCGCCGACGGCGGGAGCGGGCGCGGGCGACCCCACGAACCCGCCTGGCCCATCGCTGCCAACGGTCGCCGCCACTCCTAGCGCCGAGCGTTCACCACGAAGGACACGGAGATCGCGGTGATCTCCGTGTCCTTCGTGGTGAACTCACGAATAACGGACTTTCCGCAGACCCGGAAGTTGGCGCAAGCGATCAATCAAGGCGGTCACGGTGGGCTGGGGACTCGGCGTCAGCAGCAGTTGCACCCGGTCATGGTGCGCGGCATCCGTCCGCGACACCTGCATTTGCTGCACCCGCAGCCCCGCCGCTTCCACCGCCGCCAGCACCTCGGCCAGCCCCGTCTCGCGCCCATCCAGGGTCAGCGTCAGGCGGGACAACCGTTGCCGGGGGAACAACCGCCGCTTCAGCGGGTTGATCCCGGCCAGGATGACCAGCACCAGGACCGTCGTGCTGATCGCCGCCAGGTACAGCCCCCCGCCGATAGCTAGCCCCACCGCCGCCACCGTCCAAACACTGGCCGCGGTGGTCAGCCCGCGCACCACTTGTCGCCGCAGGATAATCGTTCCCGCTCCCAGAAAGCCGACCCCCGTCACCACCTGGGCCGCGATGCGGGAGGGATCGAGCGTCACATTCGCCGCCCCCAGGATGTCGGTGAACCCGAACGCCGACACAATCATGAACAACGTGGACCCCAGGCAAACCAGCATATGGGTCCGCAGCCCGGCAGCCCAATCCAGTCGCTCGCGCTCGATCCCCACCAGGCTGCCCAGCAAGGCCGCGAGCATTAACCGCAAGAAGATCTCTTCTGGTCGTATCATCCAAGAATGCCTCCATAAGATAAAGACCAGGGGCACCCCCCGGCTGCGGCTGCCCCGTGCACAATGCTTGCCAGCACATATCCCCTGCCCCCCACCCCGGACGCTCCAGCCAGCTTCGTGTCCTTCGTGGTGGAATAAGTTGACCCCCGCGCCCGTTTCGCGTACAATGCGGCGAGGAGACGACCGCCAATGACCCCTATCGAACAGGTATTACCGATCACCAAACCGCTGGGACGCAACGCCGTCCTGCTCTGGGCCGTGTCTATCGCGCTGGGGCTGGGCGTGGCCGCGCTGGGGCGCTTGCCGTCCGTCTTCTTCTCCGACCTGTCGGGCATCCACCCGCCGCTGCTGGGTGCGGGCCTGCTGCCCTACGTGCTGACCGTCGGCCTGGCCTTTGCCGTGGCGGGCGGCGCGACGGCGGCGCTGATCCAGCGGCAGATCCTGGCCGCGCAGGGCATCGCTGTCGCCCACCGCTGGCTGCTCGTCACCATCCTCGGCTGGACCGCCGGATGGGTGCTGGGCCTGCTCCCCACCTCGGCCATGAACCACCTGACCAGCGTGGACCCGCTCACCCAGGCCGAAATCCAACTCCTCCCCGGCCTGATCGGCTGGATGCACGTCGGCATCTTCAGCGGCTTCTGCCAGCGGATGCTGATGCGCCGTCGCCTGCCCCTCGCCTGGTGGTGGGGCCTGGCGAACGCCGTCGCCTGGATCCTCGGCGCGCTCACCTGCTGGGCCGTCTACCAACTGCTCGCCCCCTGGGACTCGCACCTCATCGGCAACCTCGCCCCCATCGCGGGCGGCCTCGTCATCGGCACCGCCACCGGCCTCATCCTCCAGCGCCGCCTGTTAGCAATGAGCAATGAGTAATGAGCAACGCATATCTATAAATAGCTGAACCAAAAGCTGAACACACACCTCATACCTCCTACCTCATACTTCATACTTCGTACCTCATACCTCATACCTCATACCTCATACCTCGTACCTCGTACCTCGTACCTCGTACCTCGTCCCGCATTTGCCCCCACCGCCCGTTTAGGGTACAATACGGATAAGGTGCCATGCGCCCTGGCGGCCCAGGAGTCGCGGAGGCGGCTGGCGTGCCATTTGGTTTTTTCCACCTGTAAGGAGTCTCCGTTGCCGACCCGTATCAGTGTCATTTGTGATAAGTTAATGGAAGCCGGCTGGCTGGCAGCGGTGGTCTTTACCCCGCTTTATTTTAACGTCTACAGCAGCCGCGTTTTCGAGCCGGACAAGATCAGCTTCCTGCGCAACATCGTCGTCATGATGACCCTGGCCTGGATCATCAAAATGATCGAGGCGGCCTGGCTGCGGCGGCAGAGCGCGGCGGCCCCCGGTCGGCGGGGCGCGGCCCTGGCCGAGGTCATCGCCCCCAGTACCGGGCTGCTGGGCCGCTTGCCCGCTCCCTTGCGCGTGCCGATGGTGCTGCCCATCCTGATCTATGCCGCCGTCTACATCTTCACCAGCACCCCGCTTGTCTCCATCGTCCCGCTGACCAGCCTGTTCGGTTCCTACCAGCGGTTGCAGGGCCTGTTGAGCCAGAGCGCCTATATCCTCCTGGCGCTGATCATCATCGCCAACATGCGCTCGCGGGCACAGTTTGAACGGCTGATCACCTTCTGCATCGCCACCAGCGTGCCGGTCGCCCTCTATGGCATCCTCCAGTTCAGCGGCCACGACCCGCTGCCCTGGGCGGGCGACGTGCAAACCCGCGTCGCGTCGAGCATGGGCAACGCCATCTTCGTCGCCGCCTGGCTGATCATGGTCG
>JBBSAN010000925.1:0-2865 GCA_038252265.1 Chloroflexia bacterium | reverse complement strand
GGGGTTTCGGGCGGGGCGGTGCGGCTAGTCGGCTTCTCCGCGGGCGGGGGGGGGGGTGGGGGGGGGTCGGAGGGGCGGTGCTGGGTGCTCTCTCGCTCTTGGTACGTAGCTTTACCCATCACCGGGGCTTTACGCACGAGTTGCGGGGCTGCCTCCTCTTTACTGGGCTCGTCATGATCGGGGCAGCGCTGTTCAGTCGTCTACTGCGCCTGCCGTTGGCGGCGGCGGTGTCGACGACGTTACTGGTGGGGGCCGTGTGGATGTTGGGCTACCTGACCCATCTGCTGGCCGATGCGGCGACTCGCGCCGGTATCCCCTTGTTTGGGGAAGATCGCACGTTCCATCTGCTGCCCCCCGGACGGCGCGTGCGCACGGGTACCGTATTCGATACGGTGCTGCTCCGCTGGGCCGCGTGGATCTGGATGTTGGGGATGTTGGTGCTGGCCGCCCGCCCCTGAGCGGAGCCGGATAAGGTGCCCCATGAGCCGATTGAACTCTCAAAACGGACCCGGATCATCAGCCGAGCCTGACCATGCCACGAGTTGGGCGGCGCGGTTTGGGCGGGTGATTCTGGACCATGGGGTCGCCACCATCCCGAGCGCGCTTTTTCATTATCAAGGTCGCCTACAGTTAAAGGCTCAAGAAGTGTGGTTCATTTGCTACATTTTAGCGCGAAAGTGGCGGGCTGCCTTGCCTTATCCTAGTTTCAAGCAGATCGAAGCCCAAACCGGGGTGACTGAGCGGCAGTTGCAGTACGTGCGTAGCGGCTTGGAGCAACTGGGCTATTTGCACATACACCCGCAGTACAGCGCGAATGGCGGACGAAGCCCCAACTGCTATGATTTTACCCCCCTCTTCGCCGCCCTGGAAGCGGTCCTGGCCGCCGATGCGCTGCCGGATAACCCGATCCTGGGGGAGGATCCGCCACCGCTGCGTGCCCCGGCGGACACGTCCTTTGCCGCCCGCTATGGGCGGGTCATCGCCCGAGCCGGCATCGCCACCGTCCCCCTCGCCCTCTTTACGTACCAGCGGGCGCTGCGTCTCACCCCCGAGCAGGTGTGGTTTACCACCTACATCCTCACCCATAAATGGACGGGGGATCTGCCCTATCCCAGCATTAAGCGCATGACTGTGCGCACCGGGTATAGCGAACGGCGGCTCCATAGCCTGAAAAATAGTCTCATCGCGTTGGGCTACCTCCGCTTGCAGCATCGGTATGACGACATCAGTCGAGCGCAAGAGTCGAACGCCTATGACTTCAGTGCGCTGTTAGAGCGGATTACCGCCCTGGTGCAGCAACAGGACACGCCGGCTCCCCTGACCCTGGTGTCGCCGGTGGGCAACGAGCGACCCGTGGGGGGGCAGCGGCGCTCCCGGGCCGCCCGAATCGCCGCCGTGCAGGATCAACAATCGATCGTCAGCGCCGCGGTTCGGGGGGCGCTGGCACCGGAGGACGCGGCGGATCGCCCGATACCGCCACCAGCCCGGCCAGTGGAGCAGGCACCTATGGAAGATCGCCCGGCACGGGCGCGCAGGCAAGTGCGGCAGGCGGTGTCAGCGCCCCCCGGATCGGGCACCCCCCGGACGGCACCGGCCCCCGGGCCGCACTCGGACTATCTGGAACGGGTGCTCACGGATTTATCGCGGGAGTTGGGGGACGCGGGGCATACGCGGGCGAACGTCACGCAGGCGCACCGGTTGTGGCACCGGCTGTGGGCGGTGAACGGCTTGGCCGACGCGCCCTTCATCGCCGAGTATGTCCAGGCGGCCCGCCGGCGCACGCGCAAGGCGCAGGGCGCCCAGGGGCCGGGGCAAATCCAAAACAAGATGGCCTATTTCTTTCGCGTCTTGCGCGAGTTGGTCGATCAGCAGGTAGCCGACCCCGCCCGGCGCGCGTCAGGTACGGTGGTATATGGATGATTGTGCAGTGGCCACGCTGGCCAGTAGTGGGTGCGGCGTCGGCGATGACTCAAGCGGGACGGGCCAACTAGACTCCACTGCCGGAGTCCGGCTCTACCTGGTCGAGATGGCGCGGCGCGTGCCCGCCTTACGCGGTCATAGCGTGCGTGTGGCGGGCGCGGCGGCGCAGATTGGCGCCCTGTTGAACATCTGGGCGGGCCAGACACTGGTGGATCTGCCGACCCTGCAAGTGGCCGGGCTGCTCCATGATGTGGGCAAGCTCGCCTTGCCCGCCGCCCTGTTGGCTAAGGCGGCCCCCCCGACTTCGCTGGAATGGGCGCTCTTGCGGTTGCATCCCGAGGTGGGGGCGTTCTTATTGGCTCCCTGGCCGGGGCTGGCGCCGATCCAATCCCTGGTGCGTACGCATCATGAGCGCTGGGATGGGCGGGGCTATCCGCAGGGCTTGGCCGGCTCGGCCATTCCGCTCGGCGCGCGCATTCTCGCCGTGGCCGATGCCTGGGATTCGATGCGGACCCCCCGCCCGTACCAGGCGGCTCGCCCCGCCGCCGTGGCGTTAGCGGAGTTGAACCGCGAATCCGGGCGGCAATTTGATCCGGTTGTGGTCCAAGGCGCGCTTGGCGTCTTTCGGATCCAGACACGCGTAGGCGCCCGGTGGCCGACCCGACTGCCCACCTACGGAGGAGGCTCGGGAGGCTAACGATGCTGAGCATATCTTTCACACGCCGGGGCATTCGTCCCGGAGGATGGCGCGCGGGGTACACGGGGCCGGGTGGCTTACTGGGCGGGATCGTCGCGGTCTTGCTGCTGGCCGCGTGTACGCCTTCTGCCGCGCCACTCTCGGATGCCGCCTGGCGCGCCGAGGCGACCGCCTGTGCGTGTGGCTGCTTCGTCTATGGTAGCTACCAGATGCAGGCGCTGACCGCCACGCCGACCCCGACCGGCCCC
>JBBSAN010000924.1:0-2868 GCA_038252265.1 Chloroflexia bacterium | reverse complement strand
TGTTGTGGGCATTATATGTGGGGCGTGGAGGTTTGTCAAGCGCGTGGGAGGCGCGCGAAATACGCCCCATCCACAGACGGGGCCATCGAGAACAGCGGAACCATTAGGGGATCTTGGGGCGGTTGGCTATCCTGCGTCGGCGACCGCGCGGGTGTTTGCGGTCACCGCGTTCTTGATCAGTTCGAGCGCTTCGAGACGCACCAGAATGCCGAGCATCACGCCGAGATAGATCATATTACGGTAGAAGGTCAACTGGAGGTCGGCATAGGCGATGATGATCTGCATGAGCAGGAAGGCCAGGGTGGTCGCCGCCAGCGCCTGGTAATAGGGGTCGCGCAGCTTGCGCAGGATCAGGCTGCCCTGGATAATCGTCGTGCCGATGAACAGCCAGAAGATGATGAAGCCCAGCGTGCCCATCTTGACCCAGATCCAGAGGATCTCGTTGTGCGGAATCCAGTCGCGCAGGGGGAATTCGATCGGCACCAGGGCGAGCGGCTGCTCATAGCGATTGCCGAAGCCGATGCCGAGGATCGGGTTGTGGCGGATGGTCGTCATCACGTCGTACTGCTCCACATCACGGTACTGGTTAGACGAGGCGTCGCGGGGGTCGCTGGGGGCATAGAGCGACTTGATCAGTTGGACCGGCTTGGCGATGGTCGCGTCGCTGTTATAGAAGGCCCCCACATAGATGAGGCCGACCAGGAATAGGGGCACAAACAGCTTGGGCAGCAGCGCGCGCCGCGCCGGGGGCAGCGTGACCAGGAACCCCCCCAGCCCGACCACCAGGGCCACCAGCGCAGCCCGCCGCCGGGTCAGCAGCAACGTGATCGCCATCACCGGGGTGAGGCCCCACAGGATCAGCCGTTGGCGCACGGGGCCGCCATAGACGGCGAAGGCCACGGCCAGCAGGAGCATCGTGTCGAAGAACAGCGCGTCCTCATGCCCGGTCACGGCGTAGACGCCGGTCAGGTCACCCGCGAACGGCACCAGATAACGATAGATACCCTGGAACGCCTTGAGGCCGATGCCGAGGATCAGGATCCAGCTAACGATGCGGACCTGGCCGGGGGTTTTGAGCAGGTTGGTCGCCAGCAGGTAGCACGCGCCCATATAGAAGAGCGCCCGGATCTCCCACAGCGAGGTTTTGAAGTCGCCGCCGCTGAGCAGGCCGAAGCCCCAGGAGAGGGCCACCGCGCCCAGGAACAGGAGCATGATCCCGCCGATGCGCCCCAGCCGCAGGGGAGTGTGCAACGCCCGCCGCTCGCGCACGTACCAGGCGATGCCCGTCCAGGCCAGCAGCAGTTCTAGCGGGTTGGCCGTTAGCCATTTCAGATCGGACCAGCTATTGATATTCAGGTAGAAGGGCAGCCGCCCGGTGATCGGGGAGGTGAGGCCGGTGATGTCGTATTGCTCCAGCACCAGCGCTGCGCCCAGGACGAGATAGACTCCGAACACCGGCTCCCGCCAGATCAGCGCGGCGATCAGGGGCAGGGCGATCAGCCAGAACGGGTTGAGGTCGCCGGGGTTGAGCCAGACCCACACCCCCAGCCCGGCGGCAATCAGGCCCAGCAAGGCCAGGAGCGCCAGCGGGGGGCGGGTCGCCGGTTGGGTATTGCGATAAGGAACAACTAGGGACATTGTTTAATTTCACCACGAAGGGCACGAAGGACACGAAGATTCATCGCTTCGTGCTTTTCATGGGCCATGATCAGTGCAGGAAGGCGAGATGGACGACGACGACAAAGGCGATCCAGACGGTCATCCCAGCGATGAGCGGCGCGCTCCAGCGGCGCACCACCTGCCCGGCCACCAGGAAAGTGAGCAAGAGGATGACAACCAGACTCACGCGGTCTGCTCCTCGCTCATCAGGGCACGGTCTAGCCAGGCGGGGAGGGCAGTGCGCTCGGCGGGGCGGCGACGACCAAACCAGGTCGCCAGCGCCACCACCGAGAAGCCCAGGCCGACGGCGACCGCCAGGCCGACCAGCACAATGGCGGCCAGCTTGTTGATCGACAGGTTGGGGCTGGTCGGCAGCAGCGGCTCGTCTTTGACCACATAGGTGCTGCTGTGCTGGGCCTGGAACTTGTCTTTGGTGAACCGGGCCTTATCCAATTCGCCGCCCAGGTAGCGCAGGTTATCCAGGATCGTCTGATAATTGGTCTTCAACCGCTGGAACTCCAGCGAGTCGAGGTCGCTCATCGTGGTGCGGGTGCTGGGCGGGTGGGCCGTCTCAAAGGCGGAGAGCGCCGTCGAGGCGGTGGCGAGTTGCTGCTGGTAATCCCCCTGCTGGGTCTGGAGGAAGGTGATCGCCTTGTCCGCCTGGCCCACCTTGTCCGCCAGCCGCTGGGCGAGGAAAAGGCTGATCGTGCTGCTCACCACCTGCTGCGCCACCTCGCCATCGCGGCCCTGATAGCGGAATTGGAGCAGGTTTTGCTGCCACGGCCAGACATTCAGGTTCTTCCGCACGGTGGCAATCGTGCTTTGCAGCTTCTCCGGCGTGTTCGCCTCGGCGTTGAGCTTGGGCACGTTCCTGACGATCCCGCCGATGAAATCGTCGGTCTGGAGCAGCGCATCGAGGCGGGCGAACTCGCCTCCGTTGACGCCGCTGTCCGCCGGCGGCGCGGTCAGGGTAGTGGCCGATTGGTCCAGTACCACATTCGGGTCGATCCAGAGGGCCGCCCGCGATTCGTATTGCCACGAAGAGTACACGCCTCCGGCTACTGCCACCGCCAGGACAATGACAAATGGCAGCACGAAGAGCCACTTGTGCCGGAAAAACGTCTCTAAATACTCGCGCATCCTTCTAATCCTTTCCCGTTCGCTAAATTACTACAGGGTGGCCTGAGCACTCTCCAGGGCCACCAGCTT
>JBBSAN010000923.1:0-2870 GCA_038252265.1 Chloroflexia bacterium | reverse complement strand
GCACCACTTCTGTCCCCCCGCCGGGGCTTCAATATGGGTTGGCTTTTCCCCTCGGTTGGCACGGTGGGCAATCGTCGGCCGCCCCTCCGGGGCTATTCGCGGTGCCCGGCGGGGGTTCCGTGGTATAATGAGGGCCACACTGCGCTTGCAAAGGATGCATCATCATTATGATCCGAACGGTTACCGCCACGCGCTACCTGACTCCGTTGCGCGAGGGCGGCTCGGTCCCGGCGATCGTCGAAGCCGACGACGAGGGGCTGTATGTGCTGAAATTTCGCGGGGCCGCGCAGGGGCCACGGGCACTGATCGCGGAACTGGTGGCCGGGGAAGTGGGCCGGGCGCTGGGATTGCGCGTGCCGGAGATCGTCCTGATGGAGCTGGACCCGGCGCTGGGCCGCTCGGAACCCGACCCCGAAATCCAGGGGCCGATCCTGGCAAGCGCCGGGCTGAACCTCGCCCTCGACTACCTGCCCGGCGCGCTGGCCTATGATCCGCTCCTGCTGCGACCCTCGCCCGAACTGGCCTCGGCCATCGTCTGGTTCGATGCCTACATCACCAATGTGGACCGCACGGCGCGCAACACTAATATGCTGATCTGGCACAAAAACCTGTGGCTGATCGACCACGGCGCGGCGCTCTACTTCCACCACACCTGGGCCGATTACCGGGCCCGCAGCCGCAACCCGTTCGTGCCGATCACGAACCATGTACTGCTGCATTATGCCCGATCGCTGGCCGAAGTGGATGCCACCCTGAGCGCCCGCCTGACCCCGGAAGTCATCGGCAACATTGTGGCGGCGATCCCGGCCACCTGGCTGGGCGATGAAGCCCAGTTCACCGATGCGGAGGAGCACCGCACCGCTTACGCCGCCTACCTGCTCAGTCGCCTGGAAGCACCGCGTGCCTTCGTGGAGGAAGCGATCCATGCCCGCGCCAAGTTCCTTTGATTATGCGATCATCCGCGTGGTCCCCCGCGTCGAGCGTGAGGAGTTCATCAACGCGGGGGTGATCCTCTTTTGCCGCACCCGGCGCTTCCTCCAGGCGCAGATCGCGCTGGACCCGCAGCGCCTCGCCGCGCTGGCCCCTGATCTCGACCCCACTGTCGTGGGCCGCTACCTCGACATCTTTCCACTCGTCTGCGCCGGAGGACCGGAGGCCGGGCCAATCGGGCAACTGGCCCAGGCCGAGCGCTTCCACTGGCTCGTCTCGCCCCGCAGCACGATCATCCAGACCTCGGCGGTCCATTCCGGTCTGTGCACCAACCCCGCCGCCGCCCTCACCCACCTGCTGAACACGATGGTCCGCCCGCCTGCCCCGCTTTCGCCGGAATATTACGGGGCGTGATGCGTGATGCGTGATGCCGTACCTCGTACCTCGTACCTCGTACCTCGTACCTCGTACCTCGTACCTCGTACCTCGTACCTCATCTTAACGCCCGTTAGGCCAGGTCACCCGGTAAACCGCCCCGGCCACGTCATCGCTGACATAGAGCGCCCCATCTTTACCAAAAGCCACGTCTACCGGGCGACCCCAGTAGTGGCCGCCCGCCAGCCAGCCACTGATCGCCACCTGCACCCCCTGCGCCGTTTGGCCGGGGCGCAGCGAGGCGAAGCGGACATCGTAGCCGTAGGGCGGATCGTGGAGGGTGGAGCCGTGGACGCCGAGGAAGATGCCGTAGCTGTAGCCTGCCGGAAGCAGGCCGCCGCCGTTGGTGAAGCGGATGCCCAGCGGGGCGATGTGTGGCGGCAGGCCTAGTGGGGCGGTGTCGCGTTGCGTGCAGTCGTCTGCCGAGCGGCCAAACGTGGGATCGGGCACCAGGGGGATGCCCAGGCAATACGGCCAGCCATAATCGCCCCCGTCGCGGATCGGGGTGAGCAGGTCAGGTGGGGTCTCGTTGCCGCTCCCGTTGCGCTCGTTGACCGAGGCCCAGAGCCGCCCGGTGCGCGGATCGATATCAACGCCGACGGCATTCCGCAGCCCCCGCGCATAGACCCGCCCGCCGCTGCCATCGTCGTTGAACTGCATGATGCTCGCCCGGCGCGGGTCGCCCTCTGCGCACGCATCGCAGTCGGACCCCATGCTCACATACAGTTTATCGTCGGGGCCGAAGACAATCGAGCGGGTGTCGTGGTTCACATCCTGGACCAGCCCCTGGCTCGCACCGAACGGCAATTCCGCGATGGCCTGCCCCGGTCCCTGCGCCTGAAGCTGCCCATCGGTATAGGGGAAGCGCCACACCGCTGCCTCGGTGGCGACATAGAGATAGCCCTTATGGAAAGCGAGGCCGTGCGGCGTCGCCATGCCCTCGACAAAGACCACGCTCTCGTCGGCCACATGATCGCCGTTGCGGTCGGGCAAGACCAGCACCTTGCCGGGGCGCGTTTCTGAGACAAACAGGTCGCCGTTGGGGGCCACGGCCATCATGCGGAAGCCTGTGTCGGTACCGAACAGGCTGATCTGCATTCCCGGCGGGCCGATCAGGGTGCGCAGCGTCGCCCAGCGGGCATCGCCCTGGAACGTCTCCGGCACCTGGAGCGTGGCCGGAGTATTGGCCTGGGGTACCGGGGCGAGGGGGAAGCCGCCCGCCTGCACCCCCAGCAGGCCGAGCAGCACGGTATAGGGGCTGCCCGCGTTCTCCGGGTGCCGCTCGAAGCGATTACGCTCGAAATACTGCACGGTGTAGAGCTTGCCGTCCCCGGCGTTGCGCTCCTGGAACTCCTCGCTGATCGGGTAGCCGTAGACCGCCAGCCCGCCGTGCCCCTCCCAGTAGGCGCGGAAGTCGTTACAGAGGGTGTGCCCGGTCGGGGCGAAGTAGACACAGTCGCCCCGGTGCGGGTCCGACAGCCGGGCGAACGGCGGTTCGGCCCCTC
>JBBSAN010000922.1:0-2875 GCA_038252265.1 Chloroflexia bacterium | reverse complement strand
TTCTACGCAATACGCAATACGCAATACGCAATACGCAATACGCAATACGATTAGATGGGAGAACAGCGATGACACAGCTAATTGATCCAGCTCTGCCGATGGTGGCGGAGGCGGGCACGTTCCCCGACAAGCGGGGGCGGTATGGGGCCTATGGGGGCCGCTATGTGCCGGAGACGATCATGGCGGCGTTGGACGAATTAGAGGCGGCGTATGCGGCGGCGCAGGCCGACCCGGCGTTCGGGGCCGAACTGGCGGCGCTCCATGCCGACTATGTGGGCCGGGCGACGCCGTTGTATCACGCGGCGCGACTCACGGCGCGGGCAGGCGGCGCGCAGATCTACCTCAAGCGCGAAGACCTGGCCCACACCGGGGCGCACAAGATCAACAACGCCATCGGCCAGGCGTTGCTGGCGCGGCGCATGGGCAAGGGGCGGATCATTGCCGAGACGGGCGCGGGGCAACACGGCGTCGCCAGCGCCACCGTCTGCGCGCTGCTGGGGCTGGATTGCATCGTCTACATGGGCGAGGTGGACATCCAGCGGCAGGCGTTGAACGTCTTCCGCATGAAGCTGCTAGGGACCGAGGTCCGCCCCGTCACCAGCGGCAGCCGCACGCTGAAAGACGCGATCAACGAGGCGATGCGCGACTGGGTGACGAACATCAACGACACGTTCTACCTGATCGGCTCGGTGGTCGGCCCCCACCCTTACCCCCAGATTGTGCGCGACTTCCAGTCGGTGATCGGGACGGAGGCGCGGGCGCAGGCGCTGGAGAAGCTGGGCCGCTTGCCCGATGCGGTGGTCGCCTGCGTCGGTGGGGGCAGCAATTCGATGGGCATTTTCCACCCGTTTATCCCCGATGCCGGGGTGCGACTGATCGGCGTCGAGGCGGGGGGGGAAGGCATAGACGGCGACCACCACGCGGCCACGTTGAGTGCGGGTAGCCCCGGCGTGCTCCACGGGGCGCGCTCGTATGTCTTGCAGGACGCCGACGGGCAGGTGATCGAAACGCACAGCATCTCGGCGGGGCTGGACTACCCCGGCGTCGGCCCCGAACACGCCTACCTGAAAGACAGCGGGCGGGCCGAATACGTAGCCGTCACCGACGCCCAGGCGCTGGAAGGCTTGCAAACGCTCTGCCGGTTGGAAGGGATCATCCCGGCGCTGGAGTCGGCCCACGCCGTCTACTACGGGATGCAACTGGCCGCGACCCTGCCCCCGGAGCAGGTCGTCATCGTCAACCTGTCGGGCCGGGGCGATAAGGACATGGGTACCGTTGCCGAGGCGCTCGGCGTGAAGTTGGGAGGCAACTAAGATGGGTGTTGCGCGTATTGAACAGACCTTCGCCCGCGCCAAAGCGCGCGGCACCGTGGCCCTGATCCCCTATGCCCCTATCGGCTACCCCAGCCTGGAGGCCACCCGCGCCATCGTCCAGGCGTTGGCCGAGGCGGGGGCGGACCTGATCGAGCTGGGCATCCCGTTCAGCGACCCGCTGGCCGATGGTGCGACCATCCAGCGAGCGACCCATGCGGCGCTGGAAAGCGGGGTCACCTTCGACCGCTGCCTCGAAACAGCGGCGGCCCTGCGCCCCCTGGTGGAGGTGCCGCTGCTGTTCATGGGCTACTACAACCCATTCCATCGCCGGGGCGTGACCGCCAGCGTGGCCGAGTGTGCCGCTGCCGGGGTCGATGGCCTGATCATCCCCGACCTACCGCCCGAAGAGGCCGAGGAGATCGCCGCCGCCTGCCGGGCACACTCGGTGGCCCTGATCTTCATGGTCGCCCCCACCAGCAGCGAGGCCCGGCTGGCCCAGGTCGGCGCGGCGGGCACCGGGTTCCTCTACTGTGTGTCGCTGGCCGGGGTGACCGGAGCGCGGCAAAGCCTCCCGCCCGACCTGGCCGACTACCTGGCGCGGGTCCGCCGCCACACCACCCTGCCACTGGCGGTGGGCTTCGGCCTCAGCACCCCGGAGCATATCGCCGCCGTGGGCCGGGTCGCCGATGGCGCGGTCATCGCCAGCGCCCTGATCAACCACATCGAGCAGGCTCCCGGCCACGAGGCCGCCGCCGCGCAAGAATTCTTGCACGGCCTCCAACCCGCCCCTGTGGGCTAGACCTCGATGAAAAGGCTCCCTCGCCCTGCGGGCGAGGGAGCTAGACGGTACGCTACTTCACCGGCTCCCTGCGGCGTGGGTCAGGAGCGGCGAGTTGGTCGAGCGCCTGGGCGATGAACAGGCGGAGGCTGGCACGCATGGATTGTTCCTCAGCGGGGCTGGTGGCCCAGGCGGCAAGCTGGGTTATGGGCCGCCATGACATGTAGAGATCCCAGTACGGCAGGTGAGTGCAATCCAGGCCGGTCAGGGATTGATACAGCCGGGTGAACTGCTGCATGGCATCGGGGCCGAAGGCCCACAGGATCTCCAGGCGGCTGTTGGCGAGATCCGAGACGGGATCGCCCACCTGGGCGTCCTCCCAGTCAATGACCCCCACCAACCGCTCCTCGCGCCAGAGGATATTGCCCGGCCAGAAATCACCGTGGAGTAAGACCGGTGCGTTCAGTGGGGGGAGAGGCCAGACAGGGACCAACGCCTGCCGGATCTGCTGCTCCTCTACCGACTCGGTTTCGGTCGCCGGATGCACACGGAAAGTGGCCGCGTGGCGCGTCGCCTGGGTTGGCAAAAAGGACAAATCCACCTGCGCGGGGGTGACTTGATGGATGCGGGCGAGTTGCGCGGTGAACTGATGCAGGTAATCGGGCAAATTAACCGGGGCGAATTCCGGCGCACCCTCGATGTACTCCAGCACGACGTAGGGCGAGGCGAGAATCGTGCCCGATTGATCGAAGGTGTAGGGCTGTGGAACAGGCAGCCTGGCAGC
>JBBSAN010000921.1:0-2881 GCA_038252265.1 Chloroflexia bacterium | reverse complement strand
TGGCGGAGGATCAGCCGGATCGACAACTTCCGCCCAGGAGATTGGCAATTCGGCGCGGGTACCGTCGGGCAGTTCAATCAGGTAGCACGGCTCCGGGTAGGCTGGGTTCCCGCCCCGCCGCAGTACTTTAACATTTTGCTTATAGAGCGGATGATGGGGATGCGTCACTCGCACCATTCCGTGATCGTGTGACTCCTTGGGTGTCTTTTGTTCGGGGTAATCCATTACATTGGACATACTGCACCTTAGTGGTCTTAAGATAGAGGGTTGGGATAGGTTGGGAGCAGGAACCAACGCCAGGCATTCTGCTGGCGGAGGCGGAAGGCGGTGAAACGACCTGCGTCCATCATAGCACGTAATTGTGTGAGAGTCACGCTCAAAACCTGGGGAGCATCCAGAAGCGGGATCATTTCAGGCTGGGATTGGGCGGAGCCATCCAGGCGGTGGAGATCGGCCTGGGTCAAGCGGATCCACAGCCAGCCGCCGGGCTTGCGCTGGTGACCGGCGATCAGCCCATCGCGGAACCAGGATGAAATCATGCCAGGATGAACGCCGAGACGATTGGCAACCTCGGTGGACTTGAATAGCCCATCGCCGCGTGGGCCATGGCTGGGGGTACCCAAGGGGCAGGCGGTGGGGAGGTGGTGCTTGCGGCGCACCGCGCGCACGCGATCCAACGTCCAGGGCAGCCCGGTGGCGGTCGGGAAAGCCTCGGCATTGAGTTGGTCGGCGATCTGGTCGTCGGGGAGGTGCAGGGCGAGCTGGCGCAGGCGGTTAGCCACGTGGGTGGCGGGCGGTGTGCCGTGGGGTGGGCGTGGAACATCCAGGGACGTGGCAGCGCCAGTCTGCCAGCGCACCCACAGGCGGCTGAAACCGGGGTGGGAGATGGCATCCAGGGTCACATCGCGGATCAGGCAGCGCAGCAGGCGTTTGCGGTCCGCTGGAGAAGCGTGCTGCCAACGGGCGCTCAGATCGCTGGCCAGGTGGAGGATGGTTTGGCGGTCGGGCGCGGAGAGGGGCGGCAGGTCTTGGGTCTGGAACTGGGCAAAATCCTTGTCTAGCTTCATCTGCTGCTTCAGCCCCGTCTCCCATTCGCGTTCGAGTTGGGCAGCCACCAGGCGGTTGTCGGGGTCCACGCGTAGGTAGCGGCGGTGGGCCAGCTCAGCCTCGTAACGGGCACGCTCCAGGCGCTGCCGCCATTGCGCGAGGAGGGATTGGCGGTGAGCCTCGATCTGGTCGAGGGCGGAGAGGGCTGCTTCTAAGCGGGCGGGCTGGACGGCTTCCAGGAAGAGCTGGGCAATGAAGGGGTCGATATAGGCGCTGGTGAAAGTTTGGCAGCGCCGGTCGCCATACTGTTGGGTGGCATGGTCGCAGACATAGGCAGTGGCGTGGGTGTAATGGACGTGCAGCCGCCGTCCGCAGCGAGCGCAAATGGCGATGCCTTGCAGCAGGGCCAGCCCTTCGCGCGGCGCACCCCGTTTCCACTGGATCCCGGCGGCATTCTCGGCCAGGCGCTGCTGGTTTGCCTGGAAGGTGTCCCAGGTGATGTAGCCGGGGAAGGCGTCGGGGCGCAGGACTGGCCAATCCGCTTGCGGCAGGGGCCGGGTCACCACTTTATGGGCATCGCCGGGCAGGTGGGTGCGGTGCAGCTTGCCGTAGGCGTAGGCCCCGGCATAGGCCGGGTTCTTGAGCAAGGCGTAGATGGCGGCAAAAGTGGGCCGTTGCCAACGGACTTCCTCTGACCAGGAGGAGCCCACCCGGCGGGGCAGGCACAGCTCATCGTCGCGCAGGCCGCGCAGGATCTTGTGCGCGCTGCCCAGGCGCTCGAACTCGGCAAAGACGTGGTAGATGGCGCTCTGCACCTGCGCATCGGGATGCAGGGCCACGCGCTCCTCACTGATGCGTACTAACCCGACCGGCAGACGCAGGTGCAGTTCCCCCCGTTTGGCCTTGTTGAGCTTGGCCGCCCCTAGCTGGGTGCGCAAGCTGTACCACTGGGCTTCGGAAAAGGTGCCCTTCAGCCCGAGCAGCAGGCGGTCGTCGTAGATGCGCGGGTCGTAGATCCCGCTGCTGTCGCTGATCAGCGCACCACAATACGAAGCCAGGTCGAGCAGGTGGTACCAGTCGGCGCAGTTGCGCGCCAGGCGCGAGACATCCGTCACCAAAATGATGCCCACCTGCCCCAGTCCCACCTCGGCTGCCAGGCTCTGAAAGCCCACCCGGTTGGCCGCGCTGATGGCGCTCTTGCCCAGGTCGTCATCGATCACCTGAATGCGCACTTCCGCCCAGCCCAGCGAGCGCGCTCGCTGGGCCAGCTGGTACTGCAAATCCTGGCTCTCCAGGTTCTCTTCCACCTGGCGCATGGACGACTGGCGGATGTATACTACCGCCTGCCGCTCCAGATGGGCGGGCGTGATCTTACCGCTCTGGCTCATGGCGTGCCTCCAGTAGGGCTTGCAGCTCCGGGTCGTGCAGCAGCAGGGCTGCCAGCGCCTGGATCAGCTCCTGACGATGGTTCTCGGAGAGTTCCTCCAGCTTGGGCAGGCTGTCTAGCACTGCCCCGCTTAGCACCAGCCGGGTAGGGCAAATCGATTGGCTCATTTCGGTTTTCATCGGCTACCTCCTCTGCTACACTAGAGCATAGCGCGCTTGTCCTAAGCGCGTGCAGCAGGGCGGCCAGCGTCAAAAATTCGCTGATCCCGGCCCACAATTCCGGGCTCAGTTCGTGCTCCGGTCTAACTGGCGGAGGATCAGCCGGATCGACAACTTCCGCCCAGGAGATTGGCAATTCGGCGCGGGTACCGTCGGGCAGTTCAATCAGGTAGCACGGCTCCGGGTAGGCTGGGTTCCCGCCCCGCCGCAGTACTTTAACATTTTGCTT
>JBBSAN010000920.1:0-2895 GCA_038252265.1 Chloroflexia bacterium | reverse complement strand
TCCCCCGGTCTGGGTGCGCGCGGGGGGCGGGGGGGTTGGGGGTGGGGGGTTGGGTTTGGGGGGGTGGGGGGGGTGCAGCAGCATCACTCGCTGCGCGCTGCGCGCTGCGCGCTGCTCGGAAGAGGTGGGCGTACTTGCCGCCGGGGGCGTAGTGCTCCGGCGGCAGGGCGACCCGCTGCGCCCGGGGGGGCACGTTGCCCGCTCCGCGCGCGGGCCGCCGCTTGCCCCGCTGAACCAGGGCGCGTAGGCAGCCAGCGGGATTCTGCACGCTGGGGCTGCTCTCGATGTGGGCAACCAGCTCAGCCACATAGCCTGGGCGGCTGTGTTCCAAAAACTAACGAGGTCTGCTACAGTGGGCGCGTGGACGTAGCGACGGCGTTGGAGGAGAGGGTCATGGACCAAGCGAACCCGTTCAAATGGCGGCATTTTGAAGGCGCTATTATCTTGCTGTGTGTGCGCTGGTATCTCCGGTACTCGCTCTCGTATCGTGATCTGGAAGAAATGATGGGCGAGCGGGGCCTCCAGGTCGATCATACGACGATCTGTCGCTGGGTCCACCGCTATGCCCCCGAGCTGGAACGCCGCGTGCGCGCTCAACTGAAACCGACGAATGACTCGTGGCGAGTAGACGAGACCTACATCAAAGTCCGGGGGACGTGGATGTACTTGTACCGCGCCGTGGATTCGGCTGGTCAGACGCTGGAGTTCGTGCTCAGCCCCCACCGCCATGCCCAGGCGGCAGAATACTTCTTCCGCAAGGCCTTGGGTGGGGCGCATACGGTGATGCCCCGCGTGATTAACGTGGACGGGAATGCAGCCTATCCGCCGGCAATTGCCGCCTTGCAAGCGGCGGGCACGCTGGCGCTGGAATGTCAATTACGGCCGGTGAAGTACTTGAATAACCGCATCGAGCAAGATCACCGTTTCATCAAGCGGCGCGTGAAACCGGGACTCGGGTTCGGGTCATATCAAACGGCCTGGCGAACATTACAGGGCTATGAGGCGATGAACCAACTACGCAAGGGGCAAGTGCAGGGAACCAGCAAAGGCAATATCGGTAGTCAAAACCGCTTTATCGCAGCGGCTTTTGGGTTGGCCGCCTAACCCCGGGCCTGCTGGCCGCGATGCGCCCATCTTCCTTAGATTAGGAATATCCCGAGTTTTTGCAACACAGCCGTTCAACCCGCCTAACCTGCGCCACAACGCGCAGTGTTGAGTGGTTGAGTTGCTTATCCGCCGTTATCCGTTCAAGGCTTGATGACCTTGCCGATTACACCGGTGAGGTCGGTAACGGCGTCGACGAATTGATTCGGGTGCTTATCGGGGCCGCCGAAGAAGCAATAGGGACAGACGAGATCGCGATTGTCCTCGATGTCCACCATGTCGAACGGCAGACCGGTGAACCGCCGTACGCTGATGAACTTCCTCCCAGGGTACGATCCGGCTTCCGAGCCCATGAACAGATACGGGCTGCTAAACCGGCAACCGCCCTTGCCGGGCACCTTGTGGATCTTGCTCCGTCGCGAGGCAGAGGTATGCCTGTAGTGATTGTGATAGAACGCTTTGTGCGCCCACTGTACGTACGGCTTCACGGAGTCCGGACGCGGGTCGACGGAGAGCACGTAGATCGACGCGTTGTAGATGTCCTCACTCATCCCGCCCAGCGCTCGATAGAGCCGACAGCTGATGCGCACCTCCTGATCAGTCTTGGTGGGACTCACCATCTGCTTCGTGTCGATCGCAAGGACCAGCGGGTCCACCGGCTGTCCGCTGAGGCGCAGATCGCGGGTGAACGCGGGGACCACCTTGCCGTTGAGCGCGGTCTCGTATCGCACGCGCAGCGAGGGATCCTTGCGCTGGATGAACCCGGGCGGGAGGACTAGCCGGGCGGTGATCGAGTCCGACAGCCCGCCGTTGCGGCGAATCTCTTGCCGGTCGATGCCCGGGTCCACGGTCACGTTCTGATCCGCGAGAGTGACGCGCAGCTGGGGCCAACTGATCGGACGCATGCTGGCGCGCAAGGTCGCGCTGCGCTCGCCACCCTGGCACTGCATGTTAAGGCCCAGCGGCGCGAACCGGTACGTAGGGCCCGCAGTCGCCGGCATTGCGAAGTCTTGCTGGATGGTGGCTCCCATCGGCGAAGGTCCGCCATTGAGCTTGCTGGAAACGTCGACGAGTGCATTGTGCAGCGTACTGCTGATGATCGCCGGCAGGAAGAGCGTGAGGGGCGGCAAGATCATCGAGAAGCCGAGAATCGCCACGTCCAGCCAGTCGGGTAGGTCCGCCTCAATCATGCCGAAATGCAGCCGGATCTCCTTCTCTTGGTACACGTAAGGGGCGGCGGGGACGGTGACGTCGATGTCGCTGATTTGGGTGGTGCCGCCAACGATGAAGTGCAGGAAATTGTGCGTCCAATAGGAGCAGTTGAGGCCGAGTTCCACATAGTCGGCCGGACCGTTCACGAAGTCCTCGTGCGTGAAGCGGAGGAAGTTGATGCTGTCGATGCGGAAATTGTTCTTCACGAACGCGTTCCGCATCTGCGGGAGCACCGCTGAGGCGAAGTACGCCTGCATGAAGTCCAGGTTGGTCGCCGCAGCAATGTCCGAGGCACCGCGGAAGTCGAACAGGTCACCCGGCAGGCCATTAGTGAATCCAGGCACATCGCAGGCGAGCGCCAGCGAGCCGTCCATGGGCCAGTACACCACGTGGCTGGTGGCGATCCGCGCCGAGACCCATGTCTCGCCCGGCTGCAGGGGCTTCGGCATCGTGAAGTCGTAGAAGGCGGGGACGGTCCCAGGCGTCAAACGGAGCTGGCTCGGGTTGATCGAGCGCAGGAACGTGGTCACGGCCACGCGGACCACCGGTCCCTGAATGACTTGGACGACCTGCGACTGG
>JBBSAN010000919.1:0-2914 GCA_038252265.1 Chloroflexia bacterium | reverse complement strand
GGCAATCAGCGGCACGCCGTAATAGGCCACAAAGTGGTCGCGGGCTAACAAGGATGCGCGGATAAAGGGATTCTCGTTCGCGGCCAGATCAGGGATGCCCACGAGCCGGCGTTCGCGCAGCGCCCGACCCGCCGGGTCATCGTCGGCGCGCAAGCGCATCCGGTCGAGGTCGCGGGTGCGAAAGCCGCGTCCGGCGGCAAACTCCAGCACCTGGGTATACGGATCGAGCAAGAGGACTGCCGCCGCGTCCACCCCTAGCTGATCGAGCACCTGGTCCAGCAGCACCTTCAGGGTGAGGCGCAGATCCAGGGTCGCGTTGATACTCTGATCGATGTTCCGGAGCGCGGCGAGGCGGCGCACATGCTGCCGGATCTGGTCTTCCGCTCGGTGGCGCTCGGAAATGTCCAGGAAGGTCACCACGACTCCCACGACCTGGTCCTGGTGGCGGATCGGGTAAGCCCAGTACTCCGCCGGGAAGCTGGTCCCATCGGCCCGCCAGAAGACCTCGGTGTCCACATGGGTGCCCGCGCCCCGGCGCAAGGCCGGCAGGATCCGACACGCCTCGGGGGGATAGGGGGTCCCATCCACCTTCGTGTGATGGCTCAGGGCGTGCATGTTTTGGCCGATGAGTTGCTTCGGGTCGCGGTAGCCCAGTAACCGGGCACAGGCGGCATTGCTAAAGGTGCAGGTACCGTCCAGATCCAGCCCGTAGATGCCTTCCGCCGTCGAATCCAGCAAGAGCCGCACCTGCTCCTGGCTCGCGCGTTGCGCGACCTCTGCGCGCTTGCGCTCGGTGATGTCGTTGACGACGACTAGGCACGCCTCGCGTTGGGCATAGGTGAGGGGGTGCGAGGTGATCTCCACCGCCATCACCTGCCCGTTCTTCCGCCGGTGCTGCCACTCTCCCGATTGCTGCCAGGCAGGCCGCGCCTGTGTCAGGTCGTCGGGCAAGCGGGCCGCGTCTTCGGGCGCGCGAATATCCACGATATGCATGTGCAGGAACTCAGCACGGGAATAGCCGTAATGGGCGACCGCCGCCTCATTCACCTCCAAAAACTGGAGCGTGGCGCGGTCATAGACCCACATCGGTAGCGGATTACTGGTAAACAGCAGGCGGAAGCGCGCTTCATTTTCGCGCACAGCGGCCTCCGCCTGCTTGCGCTCGGTGATATCGTGCGCGACCCAGAAGACCTGGTCAGTGCCCAGCGGCGACAGGATCCCATCAAACCAGACGGTCGCCCCGCCGAGGGGCACGCTATATTCGAGCGGAAGGGGTTGCTGTGTTTCCAGGGTGCGGTGAATCTGCTGGAGAATATGCGCGGCCTCGGCCGGCGGCAGGACCTCCTGCACGGTCCGGCCCAGGAGGTCTGCCGGGGGTTTGACCAACAGGACCGGGTTGGTCGGGGCAATCTGGAGATAGCGCCCTGCGCGGTCCAGCACCACGACGACATCGGTCATGGCCGCCAACAGGGCGCGCAGGTCCGCCTCGGAGACCGCTAACCCTGCCTGGGCCACCTGGCGCTCCCGGTGCTCGGCGGCCTCCCGTAACGCGCGGCGCGTGACCGGCACCAGCCGTAGGAGCTGCTGCTTGAGCACGTAATCCGTGGCCCCATTTTTCAGACTCTCGACAGCGACCTCTTCGCCGAGCGTGCCCGAGATAAAAATGAACGGCACCTCGGGGCGGTGGGTCCGCGCCAGCGCCAGCGCCTGCAAGCCATCAAACGCCAGGAGCGTCTGATCCGAAAAAATCAGATCCCAGCCGTCCTGCATCAGGGCCACGGCAAACTCCGCGCCGGTTTCGACTCGCACGATGACACAGGCAAAACCCTCCGCCTCCAGCAGCGCCTGCGTCAGTTCCACCGCAGTGGGTTCATCTTCCAGGTAGAGAATCCGTAGGGGGGTTGCCATATGCTTATCCCTTCGTTCGGCTCAAGCGGTGCGGAGCACCGGCGTGGGTCGCTGCACGGTACCGCCCGCCAGGGGGGTTGATGGCGTTGCTGAGCAAGTTCGCCACCACCTGCTCCAACCGGTCCCGACCCCTCTCCACCGTGACCACTTCGGGGACCTGGACACTCACCGTATGCGCTACGGGGGCGGCTGCATATTGGTTGCGCTCACGTGGACGCGCTACGCGAAATCAAAGTGGACCGGGTGCAATGCTACCGCGCTACTGTGGTACGCCAACTGAACCATATCTGTAATCGCGGTGATCGGGGTCTTCAGTTCATGCCTCAGCGTCAGCAGGAGTTGATTTGGGCGCTCGTCCAACCTGTGTTCCCCGCTGCTCTCGTCCGGGGATGACTCGACATCATTGACTTCCAGCTCCAGCGGCGCGGGCCGAACGGTCGCCCGGTACTCGGGGTTGGTTTCGTCGACCAGGGCGGTCCGCGCTGCTGGTTCACCGCGCCCAGCCCGCCCAATGCGCAATCCAGCCCGACCTGGTCGGGCTGGAGGCGGCGGGTGTCGGCCAGCAGCTTGTCCGCCGCCGTCACTTCGCCCACGAGCGTCACGCGCGGCCAGGCGGTCAGCAGATCGCGCAGCAGCGCCCGCACCAGGGGTAGCCCTTCGGCCACCAGGACCGATACCGACGGCGGTTCCAGGCTGGTGAGATAAGGACCAAACGTCGGGTTCCACAGATCCGCCTCACCCCCCATGATCCGCTCCATCGCTCTGTTGCAGGTCTGTCGCCCTCTCTAAAGCTCAGCAGGCCGTCGTGAAACCAGCTTCTTTAGCACAGCGCCGACCCCGGCGATTGGCTCTGGGGATCGGGTCGGAGAGTGGTCGGGTTGCGGCCATTCGCCACCATCTTCTATATCCGTACCCCGTTCGCACAGCGCGAGTCGGTGGTCTGTCGCGTCCAGGGATTAGCTCGACCGCCAGGGCCCGGCGACGGGCCGGGGACAAGGCGGCCCGG
>JBBSAN010000918.1:0-2918 GCA_038252265.1 Chloroflexia bacterium | reverse complement strand
TGGTGCGGGTGACCAAACGTCTAGCGGGAGCAGTGGCGTCTGATCAACAATTGGAATGGCAAGTCGCCGTGCTGGAAGATCCGCAGCAGAATGCCTTTTGCCTGCCGGGTGGAAAAATCTGTGTCTATACCGGCATCTTGGTGATTACCCAAAGCGATGCGGGGCTGGCGGTAGTGCTGGGACACGAAATGGCCCACGCCACCTGTCACCACGGCGCCGAACGGGTGCTGCATCAGAATATGACCCAAGCCGCGATGATGGGCGTGCAAGGCTCCATGAGCGATCTCGATTATACGCAGCAGCGCGCCATCATGGGCGTGATCGGGGCCGGCGCGCAATTCGGGGTTTTGCTGCCATTTAGTCGCTCCCACGAAAGTGAGGCCGATTATGTCGGCCTGAAATATCTCGTACGGGCCGGCTATGATCCCGAAGAGGCCGCGCGCTTCTGGACCCGCATGGCCGAGTCTACCCAGGGCGGCAGCACTCCCGAATTTATGTCCACCCATCCTTTGCATGAAACTCGCATTCGGCAAATCAAAGAGTGGATTCCCAAGATCGTGGCATCGGAACAGACCCAGCGTGTGCCAGAGGCGGCAGGGACGCCGCGCTGACCACCGAAGTGACGCCACGCTCCGTTTTTTTTCCTACATTCATAAATTATTCCTACAGGGACAGTCACTCCTTTGTCACACATCATGCATAGTGCCGGACTCAGATAACCCAGTTGATGGAGGTCGTGAGGATATCATGGGCGACCATGCGCATTTCCCGTAAGCGCGTCATCAACGCGGACTAACTCGGCGCTAGCACCAGATCTCGCTCCGCGTGAGCTTGGTGTTTCTGTGCGGCAACCGCGCCAAACACTGCCGGGCCTGGGACACCAGACCGATTCATACTGCGGCAAGGAGATTATTTCTGTCCCGTGCTACTCAGGCAGACTAGAGGGGCTCAATCACATCATGGCGGCGTCTCATTCGCAGGCCCGCGATCGCCAGCTCCTAGCCTGGGTGGGCTGAGTTCCGTGTAGATAATGGACGGATGCTGAACCCGAGTCAGACGTTATTTAATGTGTTAGGGATGAGATGAACGGCTCCTCGGGCCGTCACGCGGTCGTGACCCAAGAGAACATCGCTGACCTGTTGGGGGTGAGCCAAAAGACGGTCTCTCTCGCCCTGAGCGGCGGCAATTCAGTAAGCGACGAGTTGCGCATCCGCATTGTCTCCGTCGCGCATCGCCTGGGCTACCAGATGCGGACCTCGGCGCGGCTGCGGGTCGTCAGCTCTCCGTCCCCTTCCCGCCGATTCATGCTCGCCATGGCCGAGGAATCCGATGCAGGCCAATGCCCGCATGTCCTCTTGAGCGGCCTCGTTCAGGCGGCGGATGCGCAGGGCCTCGCCATTTCGCTTGCGAGCTTTCCGGGGGCCAGGGCGACCGAGGAATTGCTATCCCGGATGGGCGCGGAGGTTATCGATGGGCTGCTGATCAACTTTAATATTGACGTGCCGCCCGAGCTTCCGGCCCGCCTGCAGGTGGGCAGGCAGCCCGTGGTCTGGCTGAATCTTGACCTGCCTACCGATGCGGTGCATCCGGACGACGCCGGGGCCGCTGCCCTGGCAGTGGACCGCTGCCTGCAGATGGGCCACCGCCGCATTGCCTGGATCGATCACGTCGATGGCCGCATCTCGCGCATCCATTACAGCCGTGGCGCGCGCCGTAATGGCTACCGCCAAGCCATGCGCCGAGCCGGACTGCCTACCCTGGAGATCCCGCCCGAGGCGTCGCCGAAAGAGTGGATCTCGGCGCTGCTGACGAATCCGCATCGGCGTCCCAGCGTCATGTTGTGCTATGGCGATGAAGACGCGGTGCTGGTCTTCGGTTGCATGCGTGAGCGTGGTTTACGGATGCCCGAAGATATTTCGCTGGTCTGCTTCGCCAACGAGCCTCTGACTCGGCCTCTGGATCTGAGCGGCCCCCTGCTGCCATTACGGCGCATGGCCGAAGTGGCTATCGGCCGGTTGGCCGCGCGCATCGCCGGCGGCGGTGGCGACCGGCGCAGTGCTGCCATCCCCTGCCCGTGGCACCACGGCGTGACCTTGGGGCCGCCGCCCTAAGGCGTCGACGCGCTGACGAGATGGACTTTGCGCGGCTGTGCCGGCGCTCTTTCTCGGCGTGCAGGCACCATTTCTCAGCGTGCAGGAACCAGTTCTGGGCGAACGTAAACACGGGGCTGCCGTGCCCGCAGCAGGTCTCTCTGTATCAGGCACGGGGTATATTCAAATTTCTTATACCTATTTCGGGGTCGCTGACGGTCTACATCGCAGGTGCGAAACCGGGCTTTACGCCGCGCCGCAAAAGGACCCCATGCCCATCATCCGCGCCGCACCATTCTTCTTCCACCTGCCGGCGCCGTTCTTGGCGCTGCTGCTTATTCCCTTTTTCACTGCCAGCGTCGACGCGGCCACCGTCAATGTCAGCACCGCTGCGCAGCTTAGAAATGCGGTGAACAACGGGGCAGCAAACGACGTGATTGTGGTTGCCGCCGGGACCTATGCATTGACTGCCACGCTGTTGCCCCGGACCGGCATGACCATCCGCGGCGCCGGCACCAGCAAAACGACAATCAAGAACGCTGGCTCGTGGGCCCCCGGCACCTCTGGCCTGCCGGACAACGCGGTCCAATCCTCGACCATCAACACCGCCGCCTATCTGATCAGCATCCCGTCGTCGACCGCCAGCAATATTACCATCCGCGACCTGACCCTCTCAGGCAGCGGACAGCTTCATGGGGCCATTTGTGGGGCCTGGAATCCGGACGGGCTGAAAGTATTCAACTGCCGCATCGAGAACTTCAGCTGGAGCGGCATCCGCACCTTCACCATGAGCGCCGGGGAGATCCACGATAACGAGTTCGTAGATGC
>JBBSAN010000917.1:0-2918 GCA_038252265.1 Chloroflexia bacterium | reverse complement strand
GGCGTAGACAAGGGTCTCCGGTGTCGCGGCGGCGGTGGCCGCCGCCGCAAAACCCACAGGATCAGCGGGGGATGGTAGGGCGCGGATCTCTGCTTCGACATCGGGCCGCCGGTGATAGGCGCGCGCTAAGCCGCGTCCGGGGTCGGTAAGAGCCGGGGCTTGATCCTGGGTTGCTTGGTCCATGAGAGTACCTCCAGCTAGCTGTTTTCATTTGCCGTAATTCTATTACGCTATGTTAAATACGGTATATTAAATATTGTACAAGAAAAATGCTTGTATTGCAAGAGTAAATGGGTTATGATGTGGAGGAATTCGACCCCCCAGCCCTACGTCTCGGCAACGCGTTATCGGGTTGGGTCCCGGGTTGGCATCGTGGGAGTTATGGATGATTCCTCAGCAAGTTATTGATTGGTCAAAGTTTGGGGATGACCTACACATATACCGGACGACGGTTTACGAGTTGACGCTCAAAGAACTGGCTAAGGTGATGGGTGGTATTACGACTTCGGCCCTCTCGTCCCTCGAACATCAGCGGATCGCCGCTGCCTCGACGCTCTTCTGGCTTAGTCCTTGGCTGAATGCGACCCCGGATCAGTTTTATCTGCCTTCGGCCCTTGGAGCGATTTCGGAACCCCGCAAGCTTGCCCCTTTGTCGGAACTGGTGCGTTACACCAAGGCAGCGGTAAAGGAAGCCATTACTGTGACGACGGCTGCCAGTCTTAGCGATGCGTTGGAGACACGGCTGATCAATGTAGCAGGCCCGGTCATCTGCCGCAGGATTTTGCTTCCACCAGATATCGTCCTGGCTCCCGAGTTGCCGCTCACCCTGAGTCCAAAACAGATCATTGATTGGGGCGCGGTGAAAGAAGCCCTGCAAGACCGGCGCACTAAGTCTAGTATTACGCTGGAGGATATAGCTGCCGAGATCGGATCCTTCAGCCCCGCCTCGCTTTGGCGTATAACACAGGGATTGGCGGCCGATGCTACAACACTCTTTCGCTTGTGTCTTTGGTTGGGGGTTTCTCCCGATAACTTTTATCGAAGCACTGCCCTGGTGACGTTGCCGCTCCCCGAGCGGACAGCCGTGTTGGCGCGGATGGCAACTGACGTTGCGAAAGCTACAGAAACGGCAGTGCGGGCAACCGCCACCCGGTGGGAAGTGCAGAGCGTCCAGGTGGATCGCTTGGGCATCGCGGTCGCCCAGACCGTTCATCAAGCGATCCTGACCCCACCCACCGCCATCTAGACCGTGTAATAGTAACATCGGACATTCCCCTTTGTGAGCATTGATCCTGCGCGACCCGCACTGTCTCCGGATCGTGATGTCGTCGTGCCCCTTGTGTACACCATGTCGTCCGTGTGTGCAGTTATTAAAGCACAAAATTTTTTGGAAAAAGGTGATTTTGTTAGTAAATTGGTAGTGGCTTGTTAAAATTTGTTAAATTTCCGAAAAAAACCTCTAACAATTTGGTGGTTCCATAAGAACTTGTAAGAATTAGCCGGGCGGCCTATAAATCCTCATGTAGGTACGTCTGTCAACGGCGACGGATCGCTTGGATGATCCCACCGGATCAGCTGGTTCGTGCCGTGAGATCGGTCCATAACAATGCCGCCGCCCTGTAGTTTGGGGACGGCGGCATAGCTAGGCGGCACTTGGCGGCTGACATATATAACCCGGCGGCGAAACCGGCAGGCGGATGTGGGGGGGGAAGCCGCGTTAGCAGCTGGTGAGACGCCGGGTCACGTGAGCGCGCAGGGTGATGATCGCTGCCGCGACGTCGTGCCGCTCGCCTGGATCGGCGGCAAATTGGGTAAATAACGTGGCTTTCAATTCGACCTGGGTTACTTCCATTAATAGGGCGGCTAGGTCCGCCCCGGCCTGGAATAAACGCTGCCCGAGTGTGCCGATTTGCCGCAAGAGATTGTCCCGGCTGATTGTCTCGGTCGCAGCAGGGCCGGGGGCCCCCGCCCCCGAGCGCCAACTAGGTATGGACCCAGCGTTAATGTCGTTGAAGCTTACTTCCTGATAGCCGTTCGGTGTACTAGGTCGGCTGCTGCGTTTGCTGGCAACCAAGGCGTCGAACGCGCGAGCCGCCGCCTGTTCGTTACCATAATTTTCGGGTCCGCCGGGAGGCACCTGATACTTAGTGCCCCGCCTGCCCCACATCCGCAGCAGGTAGCCATCCCTACTATATGCTGTAGAATAGATTTTATCTATGTTGAGTTGGGGGTTTCTGCTCCAGCCCGCCCATTCGCGCACAATCTCAAAGGTGTCGTTGCCGATGACCTTCGTTGTGTTTGCTGTAGCTACCATTACTTTAGCCCTCCATTCTGTGCTAAATCCAGCCTTGCTGACGGGGGTTCTTCCTGCTTTATCCCAAAAATGGAGGGACGGACGGCAAGTGCGGGCGACATGCGGTGGACTGCCTGATCGACACCGCTCCGCTAATGCTGTAGCAGAGCGCCATGCATATTGGACGATGGTCTGACCGCCATATACTATCCGCCTACGCTACAGTCGCATGCTCGGCTGTTAAGCACCCCTGCTAGCGGCAGCGGGTGTCTCCGCGCTGACCGGGCTTGCAATATGCTGTTCTGGCCCCGTATATTGTAGGAAAGGTTGAGACTGTGTCGGCTCTAGCTACAACCAGCCGGACGCAGGAGCTGCCGCTGGTACGCATCCCGTGATGGAGGGCCATGAGAGTGCGCGGCGGCTGTGTGGAAAGGTAGCGCAGGACCCATGACCACCCCGCTCTCATTGGGTGCTCTCTTGAAAGAGCACCGGACGCTGTTAGGCTGGAGCCAGCAGGCGCTGGCGGAAGAGGTGCAGGTCAGCCGGGAATTGATCGCGCAGATCGAAACCGGGCGCGCCCGCCCCAGCCGCCCCGTCGCCCTCAGCCTGGCCGATCACCTCGGCC
>JBBSAN010000916.1:0-2926 GCA_038252265.1 Chloroflexia bacterium | reverse complement strand
CGGTAGGCGCGGCTTGCTAGAGCGAAATTGTACAAAGCCCGTCATGACCCTGCGGGGTCACCACCGGCGATCAAATACCCGCCGTTGGTGTTGTGGCCGGGCCTACACACTGGTATTTGAGAGCAGTCAAGCTGAGCGCAGTGAAGGATCTTCTACGGGATCATCGGTGCCCGGCCACGATCTCGGTCTTCCCTGACGACCTTTTTGGCCCCAACAAGATCCTTCGCTGCGCTCAGGATGACAGCAGGGGTTGGGGAGATTGCTGCGACTAACCAGCTTATTTAGCGCAGCAAGTTCGTTCCCCAGCTAAATCGCCCCGCGCCCCTCTTTGAACATGCTGCCCACCGAGGCCCCGGTGTGGATGCGCTGGATGGCCTCGCCCAGCAGGGGGGCGACGCTCAGCACCTTGAACTTGTCCAGCCACTTCTCCGGCGGGATCGGCACGCTGTCGGTGCAGACGATCTCGGTGATGGGCGCGTCGCGAAGACGCTGGATCGCGGAGCCGGATAGGATCGGGTGGACGCAGGCGGCATAGACCTCGCGTGCGCCGTGGGCCTGCACCGCCTGTACCGCCTGGATCATCGTCCCGGCGGTATCAATTTCATCGTCCACCAGGATCGCCTGCAAGCCGTCCACACTGCCGATCACGTTGAGCGCCTCGGAGCGCCCGGCGTTGCCCAGGCGGCGCTTTTCGACAATCGCCAGCGGCGCGCCGATCAACTCGGCAAAGTTGCGGGCGCGTTTGGCGTTGCCGATGTCGGTGGAGACCACGACCGGCTTCTCCAGTCCTTTGCGCTTGATATAGCGGGCCAGCAGGTAGACCGCTGTCAGTTCATCGACGGGGATGTTGAAGAAGCCCTGGATCTGCCCGGCGTGGAGGTCGAGGCTCAGCACCCGCTCGGCCCCGGCGACGGTGATCATGTCGGCCAGCAGCCGGGCGGTGATCGGCACGCGGGGCTGGTCTTTCTTGTCGGTGCGCCCATAGCCGTAGTAGGGGATGACGGCAGTGATGCGCGCCGCCGAGGCCCGCTTAACGGCGTCGATCATGATCAGCAGTTCCATGATCGAGCGGCTGACCGGCGAGGACATCGGCTGGATGATAAAGACATCGTTCTGGCGCACGCTCTCGTTGAGCTTGACGAAGATGTTCTCGTTGCTGAACTCGAACACTTCGGCCCGCCCCAGCGGCACCCCGATGTAGTCGGCCACGGCATGGGCCAGCGCCGGATTGGCGTTGCCGCTGAAAATCGTCAGTTCTTCGTAATGTTTGGGCATGGTGTTGGGGGTTGGGGGTTAGGGGTTGGTAGTTAGACGGTTGTGGCAAGGGCATCCGGCAACGCAAAAACTGATCACTGATCACTGACCACTGACCACTCGTCACCCGCCAGGCGGGCCAACCCGGCCTGGGCGGCGGCTTGCTCGGCCTGGCGCTTGTTGCTGCCGGCCCCCTCGCCCAGCACGACCTCGCCTGCCCAGACTTCGATGCGAAACAGGCGCTGGTGGGCCGGGCCGCTGGTGTCGGCCAGGCGGTAGGTAGGAGGGACTTTGTAGCGGGCCTGGACTTCGCGCTGCAATTGGCTCTTGTAGTCGCCGCTGAGCACCGCCGCGATCTCGTCTTCACTGGTGGCCGCCAGGAAGTGCCGCAGGACCCGCTCGGTGACCCGCAGGCCGCCATCCAGATAGAGCGCGCCCAGCAGCGCCTCGAACGCCCGCCCGGTGATCGTGTCGCGCCCGCGCCCGCCCTGGATCTCTTCGCCCCGGCTCATGTAGAGATACGCGCCCAGGTCGATCATCCCGGCCCAGACACTTAGCCGGGTGAGCCGCACCAGCGCGCCGCGCAGGGTCGTCAGGTCGCCTTCCGGCTTGTCGGGGTGGCGCACATAGAGCCAGCGCGCTACCAGGAAGCCCAGCACCGCATCGCCCAAAAATTCCAGGCGTTCATTGGAACCCAGGGCGAAGTCGGGCACATCATGGAGATAGGAACGGTGGACCAGCGCCCGCCGCAGGAGCGCAGGGTCTTTGAAGGTGTAACCCAGGACGGTTTCTAGCCCCACCAGCGGTGCGCCTACACTCCCCTGGTGGGCGGTATGCGGGAGCGCCTCCGCCGGGGGCGGCTCCGCCGCAGGTTTGCGCCAGTCCAACGCGCCTGCTGCCTGCTCCGCATCCCCCGGTGGAGCGGTGGCCTGATCCATTGCTGCGATCAGCGCAGACGCAGCAGCAGCCGCTTTGGACCGGCGCGGGGTCATGCGCCCAGCGCTTCCGTCAGGTTCAGCCCCGCGCCTTTCGCCATGTTCTCCAGCGCGGTCCAATCGAGTGTCACCCGGTAGGTATAGTGCCCGTCGCCCACCTCTTCCGTTTCCACGGAGGCCAGGCTTGGCTTGACCAGGAAGCGGATCAGGGCGTCGGCGATGCCGTTCTGGGTGGGGTCGCGGTCGTCCAGCAGCAGCGGTGTGTTGCGGTTGGCGGCGGCGGCGCGCAGCCCGGCGGCAAAGTTCGGCAGCAGCCGGGCCGCCGCCTCCTTTTCGTGGTCCACCACCTCGGTACTGATCTCTTCGATCCGCTCCTGGGGCACCCGCGACGTGGCGTCCAGATCGGCGATCTTTTCTTCGTCAGGGGCCACCCGGTGGCTGATAATATAGTCTACGAGCTTACGAATATCGTTGTCGGCCATGCAAATCCTCCATAGACGAAATCGGTCCTCCCCATTATCGCGGGCGGAGGCCGGTTTTGTCAATGTGGCGATGAGGGTTGGGGGTTGGGGGGTAGGGGTTGGGGGCTGGGGGTTAGTAATAGCGGGAAAGTGTCATGCTGAGCGCAGCGAATGATGGTCTTTGGGGTACCAGATAGTCAGGGAAGATAGGGTTTTTTGGCTTAGCAACTATGACCACCAACAAAAAACATAACAGAGGGACAGATGACAACATTG
>JBBSAN010000915.1:0-2927 GCA_038252265.1 Chloroflexia bacterium | reverse complement strand
TCACGTTTCACGCATCACGCATCACGCATCACGCATCACGCGCCGCCTGTGCTATAATGGCGCTAGAATTCGGGAGAGGAGCAGGATCGCCATCGTGGAGATCGTATTGCCCGCTGAGGCGCTGGTGGTGCTGGCGGGGCCGTCGGGGTGCGGGAAGTCAACGTTCGCCGCCCAGCATTTTGCGGAAACCCAGGTCGTGGCATCCGACCGGTTGCGCGCCTGGTTAACCGACGACGAGACCGACCAGAGCGTGTCGAGCATGGCCTTCCAATTGCTCTACGACCTGGTAGACAAGCGCCTGACCCTGCGGCGGCTCACGGTGGTGGATAGCACCGCCTTAAGCGTGCAGACCCGGCGCGACCTCTTGCGGCTGGGCCACCGGCAGCAGGTCCCCGTCGTCTTGATTGTGCTGGTCGCCGATGCGGCCCTGTGCCTGGCCCGCGACCGGCAGCGCCCCCGGCAGGTGGGGCCGCTGGTCATCTACCGGCAGGTGGCGTTGCTGCAAGAAACGCTCAAGCGCGCCCCGCAAGAAGGATTTGACCGCGTGTATACCGTGGATGCCGGGGACACAACGGCGGTGCAGATTGTGTACGACCCGCCCCCGGTGGATCTGCGCCACGAGCACGGGCCTTTCGATATCATCGGCGATATCCACGGCTGTTATGACGAACTGACCGCGCTGCTGGAAATGCTGGGCTACGAGCCGCGCGGGGCCGACGACCCCACCTGGCACCATCCCGGCGGGCGGATGGCCGTCTTCCTGGGCGACCTGACCGACCGAGGTCCGGCCAGTGTGGCGGTGTTGCGCCGGGTGCTGCCGATGGTGCGGGCCGGGACGGCGCTCTATGTGCCCGGCAACCATTGTAACAAGCTGCTGCGCCATCTGAAGGGGAACAAGGTGCGCGTCGGGCATGGTCTGGAAAAGACGCTGGCGGAGATCGAGGCGCTGCCTGCGCGTGAGCGGCGGGAACTGGTCGAGCTGACGAAAACGACGATCATGACCGCCCCGCCCTACCTGATCCTGGATGACGGCCAGTTGGTGGTCACCCACGCCGGGATCAAAGAGTGGATGATCGGCAAAGTGACCAAGCGTATCCGCGACTTCTGCCTCTATGGTGATGTGAGCGGCGCGCTGGACGAGCGGGGGCTGCCGGTGCGGCGCGACTGGGCGCAGGATTACCGGGGCAGCGCCTCAATCATCTACGGGCATACGGTGCGCCCCGATGCGGTGTGGATCAACCACACGCTCAATATTGACCAGGGCTGCGTGTTCGGTGGTCAACTCACCGCCCTGCAATGGCCCGAACGCACCCTCGTGCAGGTGCCCGCCCGTCGCGCCTACGCCCAGGCCGACAGCCCGGACCTGGACCCCACGCCACCGGCGTAATACAAGGCTTACCTATGGAAGTTGGACTCGTGACCTACGCTGCGGTGCCCGACGGGAGCAGCGAAGATCAACGGCTGATCCCTGCGTTGGCGGCGTACGGTATTGGCGCGCGGTTCGTGGTCTGGGACGATCCCACCGTGGACTGGGCGGCGTTCGCCCTCTGTGTAGTCCGCTCCACCTGGGACTATCTCCACCGCCGCGCCGCCTTCGTTGCCTGGGCGGAACGGGTGGGGGGGCTGACCGACCTCTGGAACCCCGCCCCGCTCCTGCGCTGGAACACCCACAAAGGCTACCTGGCCGACCTGGCCGAGCGAGGGGTGCCGATCGTGCCGACGGTGTGGCTGGCGATGGGCGAACCGGCAGACCTGGTGGGGATCCTGGCCGCGCAGGGCTGGCGGCAGGCGGTGGTCAAACCGGCGGTGTCTGCCGATGCCTACGGCACGAGCATCGTCACCGGCGATGACCTCGCTCCGACCCAGGCCCGGCTGGATGCGTTGTTGCAGGAGCGCGATATGATGGTGCAGCCGTTCCTCTCGTCGGTGAGCAGCTATGGCGAGCGGTCGCTGATGTTCATCGCCGGAGAGTTGACTCACGCCGTGCGCCGTTCGGCCCCAGAGGGTCACGGCCCCCGCTACGATGGCGACTGGCCGCTGGTGGATCCCACGGCTGAGGAAGTGGCCCTGGCGCGGGCGGTGCTGACGGCGGTCCAGGCCCCCACCCTGTACGCCCGCGTGGACCTGTTGCGCGACGAGGCCGGGGCACCCTGCCTGTTGGAACTGGAACTGGTCGAGCCGTCGCTGTTCTTGCACCAGGCACCCCAGGCGGTGACGCAGTTTGCTGCGGCCATCGCCGCCCGGTTGCACGTGCGTTAGAAATTAGAAGTCAGAAATCAGAAGTCAGAAGTCAGAAATCAGAAATCAGCTACTTTCATATAGAAAGGTAACAGAGGGGATTTTGGACCTGCGCCTGGCTACAGCCGCTGCCTCCACTCTTCTGACTTCTGATTTCTGACTTCTGACCGAATAGAAAGATCGTGATGACAGACGCTTCTGCCCCGTTTGCTGATTTGGCCGCCGTCGCGGATGCCGTGCGGGCCACCACCAAGCGGCTCGAAAAGATGGCCCGGCTGGGTGCGTACTTCGCCGCGCTGGATGATGACGACCTGGCCCGCGCCTGCCGGTTCCTGGCTGGGCGACCCTTCCCCGCGCACGACGAACGCACGCTGAACGTGGGCGGGTCGGCAGTGATCGCCGTCCTGTGCGACCTGGCCGGGATCGCGCCCGAAGAGTACGGCGCGCACCACGTCCGCACCGGCGATATCGGCGACGTGGCGGCGAGCCTCCTGCCCGCCAACCCGATCACGTCCGGCCTGCCGCTGACCCTGGCCGATGTGGCCGCCGCCTACGACGAGATCGCGGCCACCGCGGGCACCATCGCCAAGGCGATACATTTGCGGGCGCTGCTGGTGCGGGCCGGGGCGGACGAGGCGAAGTACCTGATCAAAATCTGCACCGGCGAGATGCGGACCGGGGTCAAAGAG
>JBBSAN010000914.1:0-2937 GCA_038252265.1 Chloroflexia bacterium | reverse complement strand
GCCGGTCGAGCACCGTGATGGTCTCGCAATAGCTCAGCCGCCCCACCGGCGTAAACACCGCATCGCCCGCGAACAGGAAGTAATGCAAGAAGTTGCGCGCCTCCGTCTCCGACAGCGGCGCATGGGCCCGCACCGCCTCCAGCGCCGTCTGCGCCGGGTCCAGCCCCTCCTGTTCCTGCGAGAAGTAGCCGGGCCGCACATTCGCCCCCAGCCGCACCTGCCCGCTGTCCGGCGCAAGCTGCCCGGTGATGATCCGTAGGAGCGTCGTCTTGCCGCTCCCGTTCGGCCCCAGCAACGTCACCCGCTCGCCCTGCCGCAACTCGGCATCCACCTGGGCGAACAACGTCCGCCCATCGAACCCCTTGCTCACATCCTCCAGCGTCAGCACCCGCTGCCCGCTGGGTGGAGCCTCGCCAAACTGGAGCTTCATCTGCCACGTTTGCTGCGGCTTGTCCAGATGCTCCTCGCTTTGGAGCAGCCGGTCCAGCTTGCGTTCGCGCACCTTCGCCGTCCGCGCGCCCTTCTTCGCCTTCTTCCGCAGCGCGAAATCAATCGTCGTCCGCTCCCGGTCCACCGCCCGCTGCTTCAGCGCCCCGATATCCTCCTTGATCGCCCCGATCCGCTCCTGCTGCCGCCGGTAGGCATCGGCCAGCCGCTCGCGCAGCCGCGCCTGCTCCTCGGCATAGTCGCTATAGCTGCCCGCGTATTCGGTGATCGTGTGGGTCGTTTCGTCCAGCGCCAGGATCGTGGAGATCGTCGCGTCGAGGAACGCCCGGTCATGCGACACCAGCAGCACCGCCCCCTGATACTGCCGCACAAAGCTTTCCAGCCAGTGGAGCGCCACAATATCCAGGTGGTTGGTCGGCTCGTCCAGCAAGAGGAGGTCGGGCCGCGCCAGCAGCAGCCGGGCCAGCCCCAGCCGCGTCTTCTGCCCCCCGCTCAGGATCGCCACCGGTGTGTCGCTGTCAAGGTGGGCCAGCCCCAGCCCGGCCAGCACCTCGGCCAGCCGCGCCTGCGCCCCATAAGCGTCTAACTGCTCGGCAGACTCCAGCGCCTCGGCATACTGGGCCATCGCCGCCTCATAGGCCGCACCCGTGGCCGTCGCCAGTTCGCCGCCCACCTGCTCGATTTGGTCCAGCAGCGTCAACGCCGGGCCAATCGCCGCCCCGACCACGCTACCCACCGTCGCGTCAGGCGCATATTCTAGCGCCTGCGCCAGGTAGCCCAGCCGCGCGTGCGGGTCCAGCCACACGCTCCCCCGGTCGGGCGCTTCCAGCCCGGTAATGATCCGCAGCAGGGTCGATTTCCCCGCCCCGTTCGGCCCGATCAGCCCGGCCCGCTCCCCCGCGCTCACTGTAAAGTTGATTTTATCCAGCACCAGTACGTCGCCGTAGCTCTTGGCGACATCGGTCACTCTAAGCATGGATCGCTCCTGTTCTATAGTAAGTCATCATCCATCGATCATGCTTAGAAGCTCAACACTGGCGCACCTCCTACACAGAATAGTCCAACCTCGTTCAAAACCGTTTCAGTATACCACACCGCCCCCCACCCCCGGCATCCGCCTCCAGACGTACCCGCAACAGGACAAAGGCACATAGACGCGAACTAAACAAGAACACCCCATTGCCAGGGAGTCCAAACCCTGTCATCCTGAGCGCAGCGAAGGATCTTCTCGGCGGTCAGCGGTGCTGAGGCCACAATCCCGATTTCGGCTAAAGACCTGACAACCCCAACAAGATCCGCCGCGTGTACTCAGGATGACAATGTTGGTTGGTGAACAAATAAACGTGAAGATGCGCCGTATAAAAGCTGACTGCTGACTGCTGACTTCTACCGCCTACTTCACCGCAACGTCAGAAAATCCGCTGCCACCGCCGCCGCCACCATTCCCCGAATATCATCATAGTCCGCATCCCTCACCGCCACAAACCGCTCCACAAACCCCCGCGCCAGCACCGCCCGCGCCGCCGCATCATCCACAATCCCCAGCAACACCGCCTGGATCGCCCCCCGCAACCCCTCCGGCACCTGTCGTGCCGCCACCACCGGCTGGATCGTCGCCGGGCCGAGCACATCAATCACCCGCAACTGCGCCGCCAGTTCCGGCTGGTCCCGCAACTCCACCGCCAGCACCTGCGAGTCAATCGCCGCCGCGTCAATCTCCCCCGTGACCACCATCTCAATCGCCCGCTGATGCCACCCCGCCTCGATCACCGCGCCGAAAAACCCCTGCGTCTCCCCCATCTGCACCAGCCGGTAGCGCGTGATATTGTACCCCGAATGCGAGTCCCGGTCATTGTACGCCCACCGCCGCCCCCGCAAATCGGCAAAACTTTGGAACGGGCTATCGGCCCGCACAATCACATCCGAATAATAAATCGGGCGACCCTCATAGCGCGCCCCCGCCAGCACCGGCGCAGCCAGCAACGCCACCGGCGGGGGTAGCGCCCGCATCAGGTCCACATAGGGCAGCCCGCAAATAAACCCCACATCCGCCTCTCCCGCCGCAAACACATCGAAGCTCGTCCCCCCGACCGTCAACGTGGTCGCCCGCCCCAGGTGCCGCCCCACATACTCCGCAATAAACCGATACACCGGAAACATATTCGGCGCCAGAAACGTCACAAACCGCAGCGGTCCCTCGCCCATCCCACCCCTCTCCATCCAACCGCTCCCCACCACTCCAACTCACGCATCACGCATCACGCATCACAAACTACCTCACACCTCAAACCTCACACCTCAAACCTCCGTCAACTCCCCGTGCCACCCATGCAGCCAATCCAGCACCTCCTGATAGCGCGGCGCAGGCAGGTTCTTATAGCTGCTGATCCGGTAGCGCCGGTACATCTCCGAATAGACCTTCGCATACCCGTTCTTGTCCCCCGCCGCCACCAGCCGCTGCCCCACATTCTTCACCGCCAGCGCGATCTC
>JBBSAN010000913.1:0-2955 GCA_038252265.1 Chloroflexia bacterium | reverse complement strand
GATATTCTTGATCCACTCGATGAAGCCGCCGGAGTAGGCGTAGATATTCCGCGCATCCATATAGTTGAGGTAGCGGAAGCAGTTTTGCAGCCGCCCGACCAACACATCCGGCTCTTCGTAGCCGATGTAGAAGATGTACTTGCCGTAGACATCGCGCAGATCCTCGGCAAACTGGCGGATCAGGAAGCGCAAGAGCGCATCATCCTCCGACAGGCTGTAGCCGATAATCACCAGGATGCGGCTCTCTTGCAGCAGGCGGACGGCCTTGGGGAAGATCGAGGAGAAGTAGGGGCTGGTGTAGTTCTGCTCCCGCGACGGCAACATCAGTTCCGGCGGGGCCAGCTTCACTTCGTCAAACGACCGCTTGCGGTAGTCAAAGTGATAGCCGGTGGGCGTGGGAACCACCTCGAAGCCGCCGTTGATCTTGAGCAGGGTGTTGACGGTCCAGTAATCCTGCACGACGTTCTTGTTCCGCCGCCCGCACAGGGCCACCGGCGTCACCCCGCGATAGGTGTTGCGCAGCATCCGCTCGCCGGGGACGATATTATCGAGGATAACCTCGATCAGGTAGTCGTAGTTGGTAGAGAGGAAATCAAAGTGGATGCCGCGCGGCGTCCCTTCCGTCCCGGTCTTCTGGGTCCACAGCCAGGCGTAGAAGTCGATAATAGACCGCTGCTCCGGGGTCATTTGCGTGGGTAATACGAACCCGCCGTTGGCCTCGTCATAATAGGGGACCGCAGTGATTTCTTCAAAGCGTCTCAACACCAGCGCCTTGATTTCGTTCAGGACAATCGTCAGGCTGCTCTCGTCCATGTAGCGGGTGCGGATGCCCGGATACTTGAGCTGCATACTGATGTTATAGACCAGCTCCTTGAACTTGGCGGGCGCGGTGTCTTCCAGCGTCGGGTAGCCCGGCTGGGTCAGCAACTCGTCCACTTCGATGTCGGACGCCGACGCTTCGATGAAATCTTTGGTGAAGGTGAACAGTTCGTTGCCGGTCGGGGAGGTACGGTCCCACGATTTGGAGAAGCCCGCGCCGACGAAAAAGGTGATATTCGTCAGCAGGTTCTGCCCTTCCTCTTTGTATGAATATTTGGTCACCAGATCCCGAAACGCCGTCACTGCATCAGTCGCTGCCATTGATTGTGCATCCTCCCTCCAGGTACAAAAGGCCGTGGCTCCCTCCCGCTACTCCGTCGCATTGTGCTTGCCGCATTGTAGCAGACCCGGTGCGGCTTTGCAATCGAGTAGCCCTTTCGGGGTGCAGCCAATAGTTTTGCACAGGCGTCGCGCCGCCGCCGCCAGGGTCCAATGGCGCAAGATCCGAGCGGCGCGACGGCGGATCAGCGACGCGACGAGGTGCCGGGAGCGGGCCCGCGGGCCCCGCCGGGGCCGCATAAGGCGGGCCTCGCGCCGATCTGCGGCGTCTCTGCTCTACGATGCTTTATGCGTGCAAAACTATTGGCCGCACCCGCCCTTTCGGGGCGGGTTTCCAGGCGCGAGGAGGCGGGTTCGCTACAGTGACATACGCCGGGTTTTGTAGTACAATATTAGGGATAGGCGCTACAGCGGGATGCCTCTTCGTGCCCGCAAATCGTGTTATTTAAATGCTAGCGATCTATACTGCACAGTCAAGGAGGACTGTCGATGGCAAGCACCACATCACCCGATCCCGCGGCCCCGCTCCCGGCCACCGGATCGTCCAGCAATGTTCGGCCCCGGAGCTTTATCGAGCGCAACCACTTCTGGCTGCGCCGCATCCACTCGCTCTCCGGCATCCTGCCGGTGGGCGGCTTCCTGATCTACCACTTCTATGAGAACGCCGCGATCTTGCAGCCAGGCAGCAACATAGACAAAATCAACGGATACGGCGAGATGGCGGTCCATGCGCGGGGGCTGTATCTGTTCCTGTTCCTCGAAGTCGGGTTGATCTTCCTGCCGCTGCTCTACCATGCGCTGTATGGGCTGTTTATTATGTCGTACACGCGCGTCAACTCGCATAACTACTCCTATGCGCGCAACCGCCTGTTCATGTGGCAGCGGGTCACCGGGCTGATCACCTTGTTGTTTATCTTCTATCACCTGTGGACGTTCCGCTTTACGGCGTTTCTGGGCAGTCCTGCCGATCCGCTTGTGGTGGCGAACAGCTTCGGCATCCTGCCGATCTTCCTGTTCTACATCATCGGCATCACTGCCGCCAGCTTCCACCTGGGCAATGGCATCTGGGCGTTCCTGATCACCTGGGGCATCACCACCGGGCGGCGCTCTCAGCGGATCAGCCAGTGGGTGACCACGGCGGTCTCGGTGGGCATGAGCGTGCTGGGCATCGCCATTGCGGTACAATTTGCCATGATCGCGCCGGGCGGGTTCCGGCTCTGGTGGTAAGGCGCGGCCAGGGTGGGCCGCCCCAAAGGAGCAACGATTATGCCTAAAGTTATTGTGGTCGGCGGCGGGTTGGCCGGACTCTCCGCGACGATCAAAATCAGCGAGAGCGGGATTCCGGTGGACCTTTTCTCCGTTGTGCCGGTCCGCCGCTCGCACTCCGTCTGCGCCCAGGGCGGGATTAACGCCGCCGTGAACACCAAGGGCGAAGGCGACTCTCCGGCGATTCACTTTGACGATTCGATCTACGGCGGCGACTTCCTTGCCAACCAGACGCCGGTTAAAGGCATGTGCGAAGCCGGGCCGAGTATTATCTTCCTGCTCGACCGGATGGGCGTGATGTTCAACCGCACGCCCGAAGGCAACCTCGACTTCCGGCGCTTCGGCGGCACCAAACACCACCGCACCGCCTTTGCCGGGGCCACCACCGGCCAGCAGTTGCTCTATGCCCTGGACGAGCAGGTGCGCCGCCAGGAGACCGAAGGGCTGGTCACCAAGTACGAGGGCTGGGAGTTCCTGTCGGCGGTGCTGGACGAGCACGGGCAGTGCCGTGGCATCGTCGCCCAGAACATG
>JBBSAN010000912.1:0-2965 GCA_038252265.1 Chloroflexia bacterium | reverse complement strand
GGTTGCGACGCATACCGTCCCGCTGGCGGAGGTAGCCCGGGCGCATGAACTGCTGGAGCGCGGCAGCAGCACCGGCAAAGTGGTGCTCGTCGTTGGCTAGCGGGAAAAGCAAGCATACTCAAGTACAGGTCTGAGTGCCGACCGGCGCGGGACCGGAAAGAGAGGATACACGCAAATGGCAACCCCTCGTGAGACCCAGGAGACCGCCACCCCCAACGCCGCAAGGAAGGTCCGGCCCATCAGTGAGACCAAGCCGCCCAACTTCCTATTCAAGTACCTGGTCAACCCGGTCATGAAGCGGATGCTTCGCTCACCCAAAGCAAAGATGGGCGACATGATCTTGCTGCTCACCTTCACCGGGCGCAAGAGCGGCAAGCAGTTCACCGCACCCGTCGCCTACCGGCAAGTGGCCGACAAAACGCTGGTCCTGTACATCGATAGCCCCTGGTACAAGAACCTACTGGGCGGTGCGTCGGTCACCGTGGTGCTCAAGGGTAGAGAGATGCGCGGATGGGCCGTCGCCACGGACGATAGCGAGCAGATCGTGCAAGAAACGGCGCAACACTTGCGCCGTCAGGGCCTGTCGAGTGCCCGCGAGATCGGCATTATGAGCCTGAAGTTTATGCCTACCGAGGAGGAGCTGCGGATAATGCTGCGGGACCGGGCCAAAATAACAATAGAGCTTGGTAGCACCGGTAATAAGGCCTGAGGGGGTCGGGCGGCTACGGTGCCTATATCCAGGATGGCCCGCGCCGTAACCAGGCGCAATGAGCCACCGCCGCAGCAAGGCCAGGGGTAGCCCGGCGGGCTTGGACGGTTCCTGCCGCTCCCACCCCGGGCTGCCGCCAGGCACGAACCGGAGTTATGAACGGATGGGAGACCCGCCGCTGGACAGCCCGCCTATACGGAGAACAAAACAGCCGAGAGAACACCCCTTCCCTCGACTGTTTCCCGTTGGCGGCACGGCTATTGCTGCCTGGGCACCCGACCGCGCCGGGCGCGGATCGGCCCAAAAACAGTATAGGAAAGGGGGGCAGCCCTGTGACGGAGGATCTGCCCGGACCCGACAGCCTCGCCGCGTGGATCGCGCTCTACCAGCGCCGCGCGGTCGTGGGCGTGCGCACACCCCTGGTAGCTGCCAAGATCGCCTTGCATCTTGGGCGTTTCCAGGGGTATTTTGAACAGACTTACGGCCATGACCAGCTTGCGGCCTGTGTGCGCCGCGATGTGCTCGGCTGGCAGGCCGCGCTGTGTGCCGTGCCCCTGGCCCCGGCCACCGTCAACAATCACCTCGCCTCGCTGTCCGGTTTCGCCACCTGGGTCACCACCCAGGCTCCCACCCTCTTCGCCGCCGGCCATCCCTGTCGCGGCATTGGCGAACTCGGTCTCGGACCCCTCGAACCCCGGGCCCTGACCCCGGAGCAGGTCCGCTCGCTCAAAAGCGTCTGCGACCGCCTGTCGCGCTTTCACCAGTTGGGCGTCCAGCATCAGTTGGACAAAAACCAACGTTAACGAACGACACAACATAGTATCGACGCCCGATCTTGTTATCGGATCAATTTTCGGGGTGTTGTGGGGGGCGAATTTGCTTGTTATCAGAAGTTCAGGCCCCCTGAGCAACGGATAATAAGTCTTATCAGTAGTTCAACCGTTTTGACACTCAAAACTTGTTGATGCTAAATATGGCTAATAGCAGCCTATTTACAGCCTTGTAGTTTCTTACCGTTGTTTTTTGTCCAACTGATGCTGGAAGCCCATCCTGACCACCTTGCTGGCGGGGGAAACCGACCCGGCCCAGTTGGCCGCCCTTGGCCCAGGGTCGCCTGCGGAGCAAGCGGGCCGCCCTGGAGGCGGCGTTGGCGGGCTACGTGCGCGACCATCATCACTTCCTGCTCACCCAACACCTGCTGCACCTGGAGTTCTTGGAGGAGCAGTTGGCGACCGACGACCAACAAATTCTCGCCGCGCTGCCAGCGGTCGGGCCGCCCGCGACACCAGCGCTGGCCCCGCCCACACCCGATGCACCGGCGCGCCCGCTGGCCGGGCCAGCGGCGGTGCCCTTGCTGGATGGCGTGCCGGGGATCGGCCCCACCGTGGCCGAAGTGCTGATTGCGGAAGTGGGTACCGATATGGCCCGCTTTCCTAGCGTAACTTTTGTGCAACCAGCGCCGGAATCGGCTAGGTGGGCACAAAATCGCAATTCCTAAACAGCGGTAATGGCAATTGGAAGGCCCACTCTCGCGTGCGGATCACGCTGCCCGCATAGATACTTTGGTCCGTGAACTCCACCACCCAAGTGCCGTCCGCATGGCGGACCCAGGCCGAAGTGTGCGCTCCCACCTGCACCTGGCGCTTGACCGCCGCGTCCCCCAGCCGCTGCGCTGGCCCGATCTGCTGGCAACTCGTCACCAGCCAGCGCCCTGCCCAGCGCACGAAGTTCGCCGCAAACGCCGCCAACTGCTCTTGCAAGTACAGCCCCGGCTGCGCCCGCACCTTCAGATGGTGCATCTGGAACACGCCTTTGCCTTCTTTGATCCCGGCCTCAATCGTCTGCCGCCCATTGTATTCGCCGAACCAGCCCGCCAGATCCGTGAGCACCGGATCGCTACCGTAATGGACCAGGCTGCCGTAGCGCTGCGTGTCTCCCGTGTAGAACCGTTCCACGGCCCCGTCCAGTGGATAGGGACAGTCCCGCAACACCACGGCGGCACAGCCCACCATCTCGGCATTGCCCCCTACCTTCGTCCAGCGGGTCTGCTCGGTGACCTGCTGGCGCAATCGTTCGGTGACCTGAACGCTGTAGGGCTTGGTGTAGACTTCGTAGCCCAACTCGATTACCATGGCCAGGTTTGCTCCCGTGCCAAAGCCCCCATCCACGCGAAACTCCGCCGCAATGGGAGCACGGTTCGTCGCGTTATCCTGCTCCAACTGGGCCAACCGCGCCGCCAGGTGCGCCGGTGCCGCG
>JBBSAN010000911.1:0-2968 GCA_038252265.1 Chloroflexia bacterium | reverse complement strand
GCCACCAAGTCGTCAGGGAAGATCGGGATCTTAGCGTGCGCACACCGGACCGCCAAGAAGATCCTTCGCTGCGCTCAGGATGACAGCCGGGGTCGGCCAGCACTAATCGACTTTGCAAGAGCCATACCGTATTTCTCTGCCGCTTGCTATTTGAACATTGTAGTAATATGACCAGTACCCTGGGTAGGAGAGGCTAGGAATGAAAGACAAACAGCCAATGACGCTTGATCAAATCCGGCAAGCGGGCCTCCGGGCATTGGTACGCGAGCTAGGCCCGGCGGGGATGATCCGGTTTATGCAACAGTTCGAACTCGGCTCCGGTGACTACACACAAGAACGGCACCAATGGCTTGATACGCAGGATGTGCAAACCATTGCTGAACGGATTCAACGACAGCGCGATGCTAAGAGCTAAAGCCTGCCTTCACACCGCCTTGAACTGCTCGAAGGGCTGGCGGCAGGCGGCGCAGTAGTAGATGGCGCGGCAGAGGGTGGGGCCGAACGGGTTTTCTAGCCGGGTCTTGCGCGAGTTGCAGTAGGGGCAGGCGACCACGGCTTCGAGCCGGATCAGGTTCCCCTTCGGCGGCGGGGCGAAGCCGGACTGTTGCAGGCGCACCCGGCCCTCCTCGCTGATCTGGTCGCTGGTCCAGGGGCGGTCCAGGCTGACTGTGACGGACACCGGCACACCGGGCAACACTGTCGCCAGACGCTCGACGATCCCCTCCTTCATCATCTCCAGTGCCGGGCAGCCGACGAACGTCGGGGTGATCTCCACGGTCAACCCGTCGGGCGTGATCGTCGTCCCCCGGTAGATGCCCAGGTCCACGATGGAGAGGTTCGGGATCTCGGGGTCGTACACCTCGCGCAGGGCGTCGATGACCTGGGCTTCGGTGATGGTCGGTGTTTCAAGCATAGCAAAGTTCCTTATCTTACCAGTTCGCCGCCGGATCGATCCGGTAGACGACCGTGAGTTCTTCGTATAGGGGGGCGAAATCGGCGGTGTGCTGCCCCAACCGGCCCCCGGTGGCGGGGGTGTCCCCGGTCGGCAGGGCCAGGCCCCAGCCGCGCAGGGCGGGTTCGATCCGTGCCAGCCAGGCATCGCGCAGGGCCGCCATCGGGCGTGACAGATACCCTGCCGCCACCAGCCGATCCTCCCCCGGTAGCGTCTCGAACAGCCCCAGCACATCCGGCCAGGCCAGGGCCAGCGCCGCTGTGACCCGGTCGTGCGTTTCCCGGTCGCCCCCCGTCAGTCGGGCCATCCACGTCTCGCCATACATGACATGATAGCGCTCTTCGCGCAAGATCTTGGCCGTGGCCTGGGCCAGCGGGATCAGGCTCGACTCGGCCAGCGCTTCCAGGCGGACCTGATCGAACTGGTCATACAGATACTGGCGGACGAGGGTGAAGGCCCAGTTGGTGCGCGGGCGTTCCAGCAAGTGCCCGTTGCGGAACGCTTCGGGCGGGCGATTGTAAACGACCTCGTCGGCCTTGAGGCCCAGCCGCGCCCCCAGGATCTCGTAGAGCAGGCGGGCGTGACCGATCTCGTCCTGGGCCATCGAGGAGAAGGCGACATCATCCTCCAGCATGGGGGCGATGCCGGTCCACTCCGAATTGCGGTAGCCCAGCACGAACTCATCGTCGGCGGTGCTGAGGAGCAGGACATGGAGCGCGGCTTCGGGATCGGTCGCCGCACGCTCGGTCAGCCCGTCCGCCCAGGCAGGCAGCGCGGGGATCGGGCCGGCGGTCGGCAAGTCCCGCCCCGGCTCCACATCGAAGGCGGGGGTGGGCACGATCAACTCCACCCCGCGCCGTTCGGCCTCGTGGCGGGCGTCGTCGGTGGCGGTGGTGATCGGGGAAGGGAAGGGTAATACTTTCGTGTCGTCCATTGGTTTCGTTCTCCCAGCAAGGTCGGGTCAGCGCCGGTGCTATACGTCGTCCGGGATCTGCATCGCGGGTTCATCAGGAGCCGGGGCAGGCTCGGCGGCGGGGCGCGGCTTGCGCCCGGCGCTGCCGGGGATCTCGCCGGTAGCGTGGGCGCGGGCGGCGTCCAGGGCGTCGCGCACCCGGTAGCCGCTGACGCTGCGGTAGGAGCGGTCCACGGCGGGCGGGCGCAGGAGGTCATTGTCTACGATCTCCAGGATCTCCTGGCGTGGCACCACCCAGAGGCGCACGCTCTCCTGGCGGCGGGCATAGAACTCGCGGGCATACAGTTGGGCCAGGTCGGCATCAGGAGCGACGAGGTTGCCCGCGTGTTCCATCGGCTTGCCCTCGCGCTCCTGGCGGAAGATTTCGAACACCGGCCAGGTGGAGCCGCTGCCTCCCGCCGGGTGCACATCCGCCACGGTATACGTATCGCCCTCTTGGGTGTTGTCGCTCATGGCTGTTTCCTCTTATCTCCCCGCCGGGACAAACTTCGCCACTGCCGGGATGATCTCGTTCGCCCAGACCTCGAACATGTCGGGCAGATAGATCAGCGAACTGCTGAAGATGGCCTGATCGGTGCCCAGTTCGGCCAGTTGGTGCAACCACTCGATGGCCTGACTGGACGACATCATTTCGCCCCGGAGGCGTTCAACGCCGGGCGGCTTCGTGCCATCTTTGGACACGGGCATCGCGCCCACGGTCGTCTTCTCGATCTCGCTCCACGGGCGGTTCACTTCGTCGCAGCGCTGGCGCAGCACATCATATTTCTGGCGGATGAAGGCCGGATCGCGGGCGAAAATGTTGCAGGCGTCGCCATATTTGGCGATCAGCCGGAACGTCTTTTCTTCACCGGTGCCGCCGATCAGGATCGGCGGGTGAGGCTGGCTCAGTGCCTGGGGCACGTTGAGCGTTTCGGCCAGGTGATAGTGCTTGCCCTCGAACGGGGCGACCTCGCCGCGCCACATCTGGTGGGCGATCTGGAGCGTTTCCTCCAGCCGCTCGAAGCGTTCTTTCAGCGGGGGGAACGGCACATCCAGCGCGACAT
>JBBSAN010000910.1:0-2969 GCA_038252265.1 Chloroflexia bacterium | reverse complement strand
GTCTGCCGCCCGGCCCCGGTAGCATGGTAAAGCGCGCGGGCGGGATGCCAGTCGGGGGTCGGGGGTCGGGGGTCGGGGGCTGGAGATTTTGGATTTTGGATTTTGGATTTTGGATCGTGTATGGGGGTTGGGGGTTGGAGGTCGGGGGTTGGCGTGTCCTGGGTTATGGTGTAGGGGACGGTGGCGTCGTGGAGGGCGGTGGTCGGCAGGGCGTGGCCGTTGGTGTGGCCGTTCCCGTTGCCGTTGGTGTAACCGTTGTCGATCCCACTGCTGAGCGGCTGTGCCCGCAGCCAGTCGATCACCGCCGCCTGCACCGACCCCAGGCGCGGCAGAGGGCTGCTCTCCTGCTCATCCATTTCCGTCGTCTCACTGACCCCTGACCCCTGACCCCTGACCCCTCCGTGCAGTTGCACGAACAGTTCGTGCCGGGGTTGGGCTTTGGGGCGCAGGAGGGCCGAGCGGCGGGTGAGCAGGCCACGGGTCTCCAACTGGCGTACCGTCTCGCCCAGGCGGGTGTCACGGTAGCGGGCGCGCACCTGATCGTTGGTCAGCACGCCGCCCCCGGCACGCAGGATGCCGAGCAAATGCGCCTGCCGGGCGGTGAGCCGGGCCAGGTCGTCCCCCTTCAGCCGCCGCCCCGCGTCGGTCAGTTCGACGGTGACGACCTCGTGCTGCGAGAGGCCGGGAGGGAGCATCAGCGCCAGCGCGTCATAGAGGGAGCAGCGGTAATAGGTCGCCATCCAGCGGCCCAACGCCAGTTGATCGGGGGTGAGGACCGCTATCGGGTCGGCCAGCCGCAATAGTTCGCGCACGTTCTCGACGGCGGTGCTATCGGCCAGGGCGACGATGATGCCCTGCACGATCCCTTTGCTCAGCGGCACCAGCACCAGGTGGCCGGGGCGCGCCTCTACCCCGTCGGGCACGGCATAGGTGAGGATCAGCCCTCCATCCTCGCCGCCTGCCCCCTGGGGCCGATCCACCGCTACATCCGCAAACCCACTCACCGCGCACCATCCTACGTCTGCCCACTATCCTATCTCGATTATACATACAACGGATGTTCTACTGCAAGGCGGGGGACGGGGCAGGGGGCGGGGGGCGGCATAAAAATGAGCAGATGCCGTGGCACCTGCTCATTACGGTATCGGGTTGAGAGCGGGTTAGCTGGCAGCACGCAACTCGTCGGCGGGGCGCTTGCGGCGGGGGCGCGCTTCGGACACTGTGTCCCGCACGAGCGTGTCGGTCAGGTCCATAAACGAGGTTTGCTCCAACCCGGTCGCGGCGCTCTTGCGCCGGGTGGTGGGCGGGTTGACCGCGACCGGTGCGGTCGGCGCGAGGGCGGCAGCCGGGCGGCGCGAACGGCGCGCCGGGGTAGGTGCCTCTTCGGCGGGCAGATCGCGCACCGGGGGCGCGTCGGCACCCTGCCGGGTGGCCCGGCGGCGGGCCGGGGCGGGAGGTGCGTCTACCACTGCCAGGGGCACCGGCGCCGCTTCTTCCGCCATGACCGGTTTCGCAGCGCGGCGGCTGGGCTTGGGGGCGACGGCTTCCGGCACAATCACCGGCACTTCGGCGGGCGGCGCGCTTTCCGGCACAACCGCAGGTGTTTCGCTCACCTTTGCGGTACGGCGGCGGCGCGGCGTGGGTGCTGCTTCCGCGACAATCGCTGGCACCTCTGCCGGTGGGGCGATCGCCTCGGCAATGGGAGGTGCTTCGGTCGGCTTCGCAGCACGGCGGCGGCTCGGCACGGGTGCTGCTTCCGCGACAATGACGGGTGCTTCTGCTGGCGGGGCGATCTCCTCGGCAACCGCAGGCGGCGCGCTCACTTTGGCTGCGCGGCGGCGGCTCGGCACGGGTGCTGCTTCCGCGACAATGACGGGTCCTTCTGCTGGCGGGGCGATCTCCTCACCAACCGTGGGGGTGGCGGGCTGCTTCGTGGCGCGGCGGCGGCTTGGCGTGGGGGCGGCTTCTGCGACCACGACGGGTGTTTCGGCAGGCGGCGCGGCCTCTTGCACAACGGCGGGTACCTCGTTTGGCTTCGCAGCACGACGGCGGCTCGGTGTGCGGGCGGCTGCCTCGACAACGGCGGGCACGACCGGGGCCGGGGCGGTCTCCTGGACCACGACAGGCACATCGGTTGACGGTGCGGCGCGGCGACGGATCGGCACCGGAGCGGCGGGAGGGGCCAGGGTCGCTGCCGGGGGCGGCGCGGGCGGGGCGGCTGCCGGGCGGCGGCGACCGGTGGACGGCAACGGCGCAGGGGCCTTCCTCGGCGCGTCCAACTCTTCCACGTTGGTCATGTCTTCGCGCCCCACCCAGAAATAGTTCGGGCGAATGTGGCGCGTGGGGCGGATGCTGAGGCCGGGGATCTCGACCGCGTTGAGCGGGCTGACCAGGCACACATCGGGGGCATAGCCAAACTTATAGGTGAAGCGTTCGACCGCTTCTTCAATCTTGGTCTGGACGGGCTTCTTGCTTGCGTCATCAAACCAGCCTAAAAACTGCTCCATTACTCGGGTCTCCTCTCGCACGCCGGTGCGGCGGGTGCAGGGTCTAATCTCTCAAAGATCTTATCGGTTCTTGACGCAACTAATGGGAAGCCGCCGGGCGGATCGCTTCCAGGTGCCAGGTGTTGGCGACGCCGTCCTGATAGATGTCGTACAACGCATCATCCTGGCAACGCACCCGCCAGTAGGTGCGCTCCCCCGGTCGCCAGAAATGCCCCGTGGCCGCCCAGCGGGCCTCGATGGCATAGATCGCGTGGCGTCGCCCGCGCCACAGGAAGGCTCGCGGCTGGTAATTATACCGCTTCTCCAGCAACGCTATCGGTTCATCAATGCGCGTCATAGGAGCCTCCAGGCGAGTGGTGAGCAGCGAGCAGCGAGTTGCGAGTTAAGCGCGGAACACGCACTAAATAACGGATGATTGAAAACTGATGACCCTACTGCCCCAGGATGCGATAGCTCGCGCGG
>JBBSAN010000909.1:0-2971 GCA_038252265.1 Chloroflexia bacterium | reverse complement strand
GCCCTCAGCCCTCAGCCCTCAGCCCTCAGCCCTCAGCCCTCAGCCCTCAGCCCTCAGCACGCGTCCCTCGTCACCAATCCGCAACCCCTAACCCCCAACCCCCAGATCCCGTATAATAGCATACTGTGAAACCCCCTTCGCGCCGGACGACTCTGCTGCCGGATCTGCTGGTGCTGCTGCTGGCGATCGGGCTGGCGGTGGGCGTGACCTGGCCGATGGTGAGCCACTTCGCCAGCCAGGTGCCGGGCGACCTGCTGTCCGACCGGGACCAGAACCTCTGGAACCTCTGGTGGGTCAAGTGGGCACTGCTGGACCACCCGACCAACCCGTTTCACACGCCCCTGCTCTATTACCCCGGCGGAGTGGATCTCTACGCCCACACCCTGGCGCTGCCCAACGGCCTGATCGGGCTGATCCCACAGGTGCTGTGGGGGCTGCCCGCCGCCTACAACACGGTGATCTTGTTCGCGCTGGTGCTGGCGATCTATGGCGGCTTCCGGCTGGTGCGCTATGTGCTGACGCGGGGCGCGCCAGAGGGGTGGTTCACCCCCGCGGTGAACGGGGCAGCGCTGGCCGGGGGCATCGCCTTCGGCCTCAACACCTACGGCCTGGACGCGCTGAAGGGGCAGACCGAAGTGCTGTCCTACGGCTGGATGCCGCTCTACGCCGAGGCGTGGCTGCGGGCCTGGGACCACCGGAGCCGCCGGGCGGCGCTGCTGGCCGGGGTGCTGTTCGCCATCACGCTGCTGACCAACTTCTATTATGCTGTTTATCTGGTGCTCTTTTCCCTGGCCCATCTGCTCTGGCGGGGGGTGGGGGCGGCGCGGGAGGCCGGAGGGCTAGCGGCGTTTGCCCGGCAAGCGGTCCCGCTGCTAGGGCTGATGGCGCTGCCGGGGTTGGCCCTGCTGCCCTACCTGGGCGGGCTGGCGGCCAGTGCGTTGAGCCACACCTTCACCCTGGATGCCGCCGAACAGCAGGCGCACACCAGCGCCGACCTGCTCACCTTCCTGGTCCCGCCACGGGTACACCCGTGGTTGGGGGCGGGCGCGCCGTGGTGGGGGGTGGTCAATCCTGCCGTCCATGATTATATCTGGCCGGGCTGGATCGCGCCCTTATTGGGCGGGATCGGGCTGATCGCGCAACGGCGCAGGCGGGCGGCCTGGGGCTGGGCGCTGGGGGCGGGGGTCGCCGCCGTGCTGGCCCTCGGCCCCGCCTTGCAGATAGACGGCACACCGACGATCCCCCTGCCCTGGGCGCTGCTCCAGCACCTCCCCGTGTTCAACTACATCGGCAAAGTCGAGCGCTTTCTGGTCCTGGCCCGGCTGCTGCTGCTCCCGCTGATCGGCTGGGGCGTGCTGGCGTTTGCGGAATGGGGAATGCGGAATGCGGACCGACGAAAGTGCAAGGGCAAGACCCCCCCGACCCACCTCCAATCCGCATTCCGCAATCCGCATTCCGCAATCGCCGTCGTGCTGGCCCTCTTGCTGCTCGAACTGCCGATTGTACCCCGGCCCATGGCGGCGCTCGACATCCCGGCGGGGTTCGCGCAGATAGCGACGACCAACGCCGACGGGGCGCTGCTGGAGGTGCCGCTGGCGACGGGGCAGGTGCGGACGATGGGGGCACGGATGCGTTACCAGACGGCGCACCACTGGCCGATCATCGGCGGCTACCTGGCGCGCAACCCGGTGGACGCGCTGCCGGAGTGCGCCCCGGTGTGGGGGCTGATCACCTGGGAGCCGGGCATCGCCGCCGCCGACATCATCACCCCGCACATCATGAGCGCGCCGCTGGCCCTGATGCAACGGCTCAACATCCGCACCTATGCCGTCTACAATGTCTATGATCCGACGGTGGGCAACCCGTTGAAAAAGGCCGACCTGGCCCGCTTCCAGGCGCTTGCCGCTGCCACCAGCGACCCCACGCCCACCTATCAGGATGCCACGGTGACGCTCTACCATGTCCGCACCGACCCCGCGCCCCGCCCCGGCCCGGTGTTGCAACTGGGCGGGGGCTGGGGGGGGATCGAAGAGAGCGGGGGCGGGCCGTTCCGCTGGATGCAGGGGGCCGATGCCGCCGTGTGCGTGCAGGGCGGCGCAGGGCAGCAGGTGCGGCTGGCGCTACGGGCGACCAGCTTCGCCACGCCGCGCACCCTGCAACTGGGGCTGGACGGGCGGGTCATCCTCACCGGCACGATCCCCGCCGCCGGGGGCTTCCTCGACCTGACCACGCCGCCGCTGCTCCTGACCGCCGACTCGGTGCGGCTGACCCTGCACGTCCCCGAGGGCAGCGCCACCCCCGCGAGCCTGGGCCAGGGCACCGATGCGCGCCCGCTCAGCCTGGGCTTCACCCAGGTGCGGCTGCTTGTAGACCGTTAGGGATCAGGGGTTGGTACGAGGTGATCAGCCCCGGAGGGGCGGCAGATAGTAGCCCACTGTGCCAACTGTGGGAAGCGTCCACCCCACAATGAAGCCCCGGAGGGGCGACAGAGCCTTGACGGAAGTTCCTCTTGTCTGTCGCCCCGCTGGGGCTTGGAACTCAGGTTCGCACAATCCACACGGCTCACGCCGTGGGCTAGCGTCTGTCGCCCCTCCGGGGCTGGTGGCCTGCACCCATACCGAATCTCGGATCCCAACCCCCAACCCCTAGCCCCCATCCCCCGCCAAATGATCGGCCTGGCCCAGGGCCAGCAGGCAGCCCACGCCGACGGTCTCGCCGTCGGGGGGGAAGTGGATATGGGTGACGCTGCAATTGGCGATATCCAGGGCGTTGTCGGCCAGCGAGATCTGGCCCGCCAGCGGTGGGGGCGGCCCGGCGGCGGCCAGCGCAGCCTGCCCGCTCTCGATGGTCCGCAGGTAGCCCCAGATCGGGCCGCCGTGGGTGACGACGATCACCTGATCGCCGGAGTGATGGCGGGCGGTCAAGTCATGGATTGCGGCCAGCGTCCGGTCTTCCACCTGCTGCCGGGTTT
>JBBSAN010000908.1:0-2984 GCA_038252265.1 Chloroflexia bacterium | reverse complement strand
TGATCGGCAGGCGCTCCTGCGGCGGGGTCTCGATCACGCTCATGTCGCGCACCCCGGCCATCGCCATGTAGAGCGTGCGTGGGATGGGCGTGGCGCTCATGGTCAGCACGTCCACCTGCTGGCGCAGTTGCTTGAGCCGCTCTTTGTGACGCACCCCGAAGCGCTGCTCCTCGTCCACGACGACCAGCCCCAGATCTTTGAAGACCACATCTTTCTGCAACAGACGGTGCGTGCCGATGACGATGTCCATGCTGCCCGCCGCCAGGGCGGTGGTGATCGCCGCCTGCTGCTTGCGGTTGCGAAAGCGCGAGAGCATGTCGATCTTGACCGGGAAGGCCCCCATCCGGTCGCGGAAGGTGGCGAGGTGCTGCTGGGCCAGGATGGTCGTCGGCACCAGCACGGCGACCTGCTTGCCGTCCATCACCGCTTTGAACGCCGCCCGCACGGCTACCTCGGTCTTGCCGTAGCCCACGTCGCCGCAGATCAGCCGGTCCATCGGGCGCTGCTGCTCCATGTCGGTCTTCACGTCCTCGATGGCGCGCATCTGGTCTTCGGTTTCGACATAAGGGAAGGCCGTTTCCAGTTCTTCCTGCCAGGGGGTGTCGGGGGTGTAGGCGTGGCCCGGCGCGGCCTCGCGGGCGGCGTACAGCGCCAGCAACTCTTTCGCCAGTTCCACCGTCGCCTCGGTCACGCGGCGCTTGGTGCGCGTCCACTCGGCAGACCCCAGCCGGTGGAGCGCCGGGGCGGCGGTGCCGGTGCCGATGTAGGCCGACACGCGGTCGGTCTGCTCGATGGGCACATAGAGCCGGTCGCCATCGGCATATTCGAGCAGCATGTACTCGCGCTCTGACACATCCTCTTCGGTGTGCGGCAGGGGGCTGGTGCCCCGGCCCTCCGGCTGGGGCGCGCCCAGCATCCGCTTGATCAGCCCGGCATAGCGGGCGATGCCGTGCTCGATATGGACCACGTAGTCGCCCGGCTTGAGGTCGCGCAGGAACTCTTCGACGGCGGCAGTGCGATTCGCCTTCTTGACCGTGCGGCGGCGGGGCTGCTGGCGGCCAAACAACTCCAGGTCGGTCAGCAGCGTCAATTGCATCGGGAAGCAGCGCCAGCCCTCATCCAGCGTCCCGTGCAACAGGTGCAGCGCCCCGGCGGCGGGCGGATCGAGCAGCGGCTCGTTGTCCGATTTTGGATTTTGGATTTTGGATTTTGGACGGTTCGGTGCGCCTGGCTCACTGTTCGCGGCGCGCCCGTCGCCGTTCAGCCCTGACCCCTGACCCCTGGCCCCTGGCCCCATCCCCGGCGGCAGCTTGCGCCGCGTGGGATAAATATCCGCTTCCTCGAACAGTTCGCGCAGGCGCTCGGCTTGCTGGCTGACGATGACCACCCGCTGCCCCGCCGCCAGCAGCCCGCCGATGTCGTCAATCGCCGCCCCGATATTGCCGGTATAGAGTTTGGGCGGCTCAAAATCCGGTAGGCTCAGAACCTCTGATTTCTGATTTCTGATTTCTGATGTCTCGTCTTCCAGCGCCCCGATCTCCAGGCGCGAAATGCGGCCCAGGCGCGGGGCCAGGTCGTCCCAGCGGATGTAGGGGGCGCGCAGGTTAGGGGGCATCTCGCCGGTGTTCACGAATTCGGCGTACAGTTCTTCGGCGGCGCGCTCCAGTTCGCCCGTCGCCAGGCGCACCGCCTCCGGCTCGTCCACCACGATCAGATCGCCAGGGCCGCAGTAGTCGAGTAGCGAGGCGGGCGAGGGGGTGAAATAGGCGGTGAATAGTTCGCGCCCCTCGAAGCACGCGCCCGCCGCCAGTTGGTCTAGTTGCAGCGCCCAGTCTTCCTGCACTTCGGGGCGCGTGGCCGAGCTATCGAGAGTGTAGAGTTCGGCCAGCGCCTCCTGGCTGCGCCACAGCGGCAACTCGCAGGACGGCGGGATGACAATGCTGTCCACCGGGTTCTCCGACCGCTGGGTGTCGGGGTGGAACAGGCGCAGCGACTCGATCTCGTCGCCCCAGAACTCGATCCGCACCGGGCGCACGCTGGTCGGCGGCCACACGTCGATGATCCCGCCCCGGCGGCTGAAGGTGCCCGTCTCGTTGACCACACTGGCCGGTTGGTAGCCCAGGTCCAGCCAGTGGGCCAGCAGGTCGTTCACGTCCACCGTGTCGCCCTTGCTCAGGCGGCGGCTGGCCCAGCGGAAATCCTCCGGCGCGAAGGTCGGCATCATCAGTGCCGCCGCCGACGCGACGACCAATTTTGGATTTTGGATTTTGGATTTTGGCTCGTCGCTTGCGCCATCGTCGGGCGGGGCGAGGGCGGCGAGGACTTCGAGGCGGGCGGCGGTGATCAGCGGGTCGGGCGCGATCCGTTCGTAGGGCAGCAGATCGGGCGTGGGGAAGAGCAGCACCCCTTCCGGGTCAGCGGCATACAGGTCGAGCGCCGCCGCCACTTCGCGGGCACGTTCGGGCCGGGCGCTGATGATGAGGATGCGCCGCGCCCCCAGTTCGAGGTCGGCGGCCAGCGCGGCCAGCAGGTAGGGCTTGGCCGCGTCGAGCAGGTCCCCCGCCGCCACCACCCCCGGCCCTTCCGGCGAGGCCAGCACCTCGCTCACCGCCCGCCGCACCCGCCGGTACGCCGGGTGGGCCTGCGCCAACGGTAACAAACCGGCAAGACTCATAACCCCTCACTCGCACTAATCAGACGCCAAGAGGCCCCGGCGCTGCGACACCGGGGCTGCACAACCAATCTTCAGTTCCGCCGCCAGTCTACCATAGGCGCGGCGCGGGTGTCAATGCGATACAATCTGCTACCCAAGGCCAATGCATCTAAATTAGGCGTGCTGTGCTTAGTACTACAACCGCACTTAGCGAAAAGTGGTGGCGGAAATTATCGCATGGACCAGCGCAAAGCAACCTAAAGCAACTTACTATAAGCACAAAGTCTGCGATTGCTACGTGCAGATTTCCGCCATGTATTTTCCCGCCGTT
>JBBSAN010000907.1:0-3004 GCA_038252265.1 Chloroflexia bacterium | reverse complement strand
TCCCGCCCCGCCCGCCGACCGTAGCCTCGATCAGCCCGTCGAGCCGACCACGCCGCCCGCTGATACCTATTTCACCAATCCGCGCCTGTTATCGCGCTCAGCCCTGCGTTATGCCATCCCCAGCGACACCCCTGCGGATCGCGGGCTGGAGGAATCCGGCGCGGCCAACCCCAACCCGGAGGGCTACGGGGACGCGAACACGTAGTAGGCGGTAGGCAGTGGGCAGTAGGCAGTGCGGGATCAGGGATCAGGGATCAGGGATCAGAACGACGCATCACGCATCACGCATCACGCATCACGCATCACGCATCACGCATCACGCATCACGCGGGCATCAGCGCAGAACGATTATGATGCCGACCAGGGTGATCAGCGCCCCGGCGATCTCGTTCCCTGCCGGGGCCACGCCGAGCAGGAGCCAACTCAACAGCACGCCCCCGGTCACTTCTTGCGTGGCGACCACGTTGACGACGGTCGCCGGGATCAGGCGCAGGCTGGCGTTATAGAGGGTGTGCCCCAGGCCCAGCGGTAACAACCCCAGCGCGATGATCGAGGCCCAGGCGATCCAGGAGATGCTGCCCGGGTTGCTCGGCCAGTTGAGCGCCACGGCGGGCAGCAGCCAGAGTGCCGCCGCGCTGTAGACCCCCGCCGCGTAGGGAAACAACCCCGTGTGTGCCCGCTCATAGCGCCCCGCCACCGAGTACAGCCCGAAGGTGATCGCGGACCCCAGCGCCAGCGCGTCGCCCAGCAGCGGGTTGCTGGCCTGCGCGTCGGTCGCCTTGCCCAGCGCCAGCACGGCGATCCCCACTACCGCGATCGCGATCCCCACCCACTGCCGCCGACGGATCGGCTCGCCCAGGAACAGCGCCGCGCTGATCGCCACAAAGATCGGGGCGGTGTAGACAATCGCCAGCGATTGGGCGGGCGTGGTGTAGGAGAGCGAGGCGATATAGCAGAAGAAGTGGAACGCGGCAATCGCCCCGTAGCCGATGAAGCGCCCCACCACCATCCGCCGGGATCGGGCGGGTCCCGTCGCTGCCGGGGCCGCCCGCCGGGTGAGCAGCACCATCACCCACAGCGCCGTCCCCGCCACGAGCATCCGCAGCCCGGTCTTGACCAGCGGGTCGAGCGGGTCGGCCCAGCGGATAAAGACCGGGCTGGTGGAGAAGAAGAAGACGGCCAACCCCACATACAGCAAGCCCCGGCCCGATTGCGAAGTGCGGAGTGCAGAGCGCGGAGTGGTGGTAGGAGCGGGGGTGTCGGTTTGCATGGCCTATTATACCTTGATTGCTAGTTGGGGGCCATGATGGTGGGAGCGTTTAGGCCGCCCACGCCACCGGCAGGCCGGTCGCCTCATCATTGATCTTATGCACGTTGCGGAACACCAACGCCAACACGGTCGCGTCCACCTTGAGCGCAAATCCTTCGTTCGTGCGCGCGTGCAAGCGTTGCAGCCCCATCTTTTCCGCTTGACTATTCACCGTCTCGATCCCCTGCCGATACTCTTCCAACCGCTGCCGCTCCTCCCAACTATTCGGAGCCATGTTTGCGCGGTGCATGGCGACCAAGCGCACCCCGCTGACGGTCAGCAGGCTCGCTGCGTCAGCGGCACTAATGTAGCCCTTGTCGCCCAAGACCCAGACCCCTGCGGGCAACTCCCAGAGCAACTCATGGATCGGGGTCAAGTCCTCACAGGCGGCGGGCAGCAGACTGTAGCGCACCGGAATGCCTTCGGGCGTGCAGACCAGATGCAAGCGCCAGCCGAAGAACTTCTCCTTCTTGGCCGCGCAATAGCCACAATAGACCCGTCCGCGCACTTTGCGCCCGACCCAGGCGCGCACCCGGCGGCTGACGGGCACCGGCAGGCTATCGATGATTAAGCAAGTGGTGTCCTCGAACAAGCGTCCCAGCACGTCGGCGAGGAAGGGCAACCAAGCGGCCAGTTGATGCAGCCGCCGATTGAAGCGCGAGATCGAAAGCGGCCCCGATAAGAAGTGGCCGAGTTTGAGCACGGCGAGTGCGCGTTCATGGTGGTTCTGAAAGTAGAGGGCGGCAACGACGGCGGTACAGAGGACTTCGCTGTCGCTGGTCCGGGCCAAGCAGTGGTCTTGGTGCCCAAGCTGCAGCAGTACGTCGTCAATGATCACGAAAATGGCTATAATATGGGTGTCGTCCACGGGGGTCTCCTCTACAGAGCTGAAGGTGAGTGATAACGTCTCCAGCATTGTAGGCGATGTCCCCTGTGGCCGCAAACCAGCAATCAAGGTATTATACGCGAAACTTCTTACTCAGTCTTCAGCACTCAGCACTGCGTGCCGTTCCGGTGCGCCGAGGGGGAAGAGAGCGGCCCGCCCGTCGCGCCCACGGGTGTAGAGCCAGATAGCCCCGGCGGCGAGGGCCAGGGCCACAATGACAAAGAGGCTGGCTTCGGGGCCGAACGCGCCCCCGGTGGCCCAATCGGGAGCGGTCGGGTCAATTTGCAACTGCAAGGCTGAGGCTGGGGCCTGGCCGCTGTCGGGGAAGCCATAGAGCGAGGTTTCGGCCCAGTCCCAGCTCAGGTGGAAGGCGATGGGCAGCCAGAGCGCGCCCGTCCGTACCAGGGCGAAGGCGAAGACCAGCCCGGCCAGGGCAACCCCCACCACCGCCGTCAGGGTCGCGCCGGGGTTGCCCGCGTGCAGCAGCCCGAAGACGACCACGCTGATCACCCAGGCGGCGGGCAGGCCCAGCCAGCGCCCAACCAGCGCAAACAGGCAGCCCCGGCCCCCCAACTCTTCGACCACGCCGACGCAGAGGAACGTCACCGCCCCCAGCGCCAGATTGCCCAGCAGGACCCCCGGCGCGGCGACTCCCACAATGTGGTCCCACCCGCCGATCAGCCCGGTCACCAGGAACACCCCCACCGCTACCGGCCCCAGCAGCAGCCCGACCGCCATATCGCGCCCGACCGTGCGCCGGGCGGCGTCGGTCCAGATCAGGCCCACGTCGGCCAGCGTGGGCAACCCCC
>JBBSAN010000906.1:0-3008 GCA_038252265.1 Chloroflexia bacterium | reverse complement strand
TCCTGGGACCGGGGTTTGGTACATGTTCCGCAACCAGCCGTTGTACCCCCCTCCGCTGATTTCGGGTTTCTGCACGCTTATACGATTCGCGCGCCTTGCGCGTGAGGCCGCTTTGTGGTATAATCCCCAATTGTGACCCGCTTCCTACCGGAAGCGAGGTTACACTGTGTGGGTCTGTTGTGGAGATGTATAACGTGGTTTCCCCTGCCATCTCTGGTGCGGGAGCGACCGTCCACCACAGGCTATTGCCGCCAGTGTGCTCCGCCGAGTACCCGTCAGGCTGTCACGTCAGGCTCAGGGCTGGCCTCTGAGCGGATCGTGGCCGGGGTGGGGGTCGGGACTGTGGGTGCGCCCGTGTTTCTGGGAAAGGAGTCGGCCCATATGCCGAAAATGAAGACCCATAAAGGGGCTGCGCGCCGCTTTAAGGTGACGGGGACGGGGTTGATCATGCGCCCCAAGGGGATGAAGAGCCACTTCCGCCGGCGCAAGTCGCCGCGCGTGCTGCGGGCGCTCGATCGAATGCTCCCCCTCGATTCGACCCTGACGCGCCGGGTGCAGAAGCTGCTGCCCTATGGCCTCAAAAAAGACTAGTTTTGGTCCAAGTGTTTAAAGGAGTAACAGACCGATGCCTCGCGTAAAACGCGGTTTTACCAAACATCGCCGGCATAGTCAGATCCTCCGTGTTGTAAAGGGCCACCGCACGTCGCGGGGGCATCTCTATCGCACGGCGCGGCAGGAGATGATGCGCGCCTGGAACTATGCGTATCGGGACCGCCGTTCCCGCAAGCGGGAAATGCGTGCCCTGTGGATTATCCGCATCAACGCCGCCTCCCGCCAGCATGGCCTCCCCTACAATCGCTTTATCTCCGGGCTGATGCGCCTGGGGATCACCCTGGACCGCAAGATGCTGGCCGATATCGCGGTGACCCAGCCGCTGGCCTTCGCCACCCTGGCCTATCAGGTGCGCGGTGAAGCGATGCCCGACGACGTGCGCGCCGCCTACGGTGCTCCCGTCACCGCCCCGCGCGTGCGCCGCGCCACTCGTGCGTCGGCAACCGCAGCGACAGCGGCCTCCACGGGGACCGTGGTCCCCGCGGACGTGGCCGCCCCCCCGGTGGACGACACCGCGCCGGTGGCTGCTGGGGAGACCGAACCGGATCAGCCGCAAGCCGCGCTGGCGACTGACGAGCCGGAAGCAGAACTGGACGAGGAAAGCCACCCCCACCTGGAGTCGGTTGCTGAAATCGAAGGCGAAGAGTCGGGCAACCCGCCCCATCATGCGGGCACCCGGGATCGCGAAGAAGAGGGCCACGGCGACTCGCAGCAGGGCACCAGCCGCTAGTCAGTGGTCGGTGGTCAGTGGTCAGTGGTCAGTGATTAGTTTTCTGATTACGGGCCAGTGCATAGCTGTAATGGAATGCAGGAGGATAGGGCACGGCGTCGCCGTGCCCTATCTGTTTGGAGGATATATGCGCCGATTGTTCGCCGGGCTGCGGTGGGGTGGGGGGGCGCTGGTCGGGTGGGGGCTGCTGCTGGTGCTGGTCGCCTGTGACCTCGCGCCCGCCACGCCCCTGCCGCCGACCGTCATCCCCATCCCCACGCCCACTCCGCCCACCGGCCCCAGCGTGGACCAGACGACTGTGCTGCCCTACAGTGAGCCGATCGTGGACAGCATGATGACCGGCTGGCAGGCGGGCGACTACGCGGCCTTCGTCCGCGACTTCGACACCCCGATGAAGACCGCTGTCACCGAGGCGGCGTTCACGAACGAAGTGAATGTGATCACGAACAAATACGGCGCGTATGTCTCGCGCCAGTTCGATAAGGTGGTCCAGTCCCTCGCCGCCGGGACGAACAACCCTCTGTATGATGTGTATTACAAGGCCCACTTTACCAAGAGCGACGCGGTCCTCCGGGTCGCCATCCACGCCGACGCCCCGCACCAGATCGCCGGGTTCCACATCACCGCCCCCTGAGCCAACCCCTATGATCACCAGCCCCACCAACCCCACCATCAAGCTGATCCACGCGCTGGGTGCGCCCACGCCAGGCCGTCGCCGGGCCGAGCGTGCCTTCGTGGTCGAGGGGGTGCGCGCGGTGGAAGAGGCGCTGGGTAGTGGGCAACCGGCCCGCGTGCTGCTCTATGACGAGGCGGCCCTGGCCCGCACGCCGCGCGGGACGAACCTGCTGGCCCGGCTGGCGGGGCACCGCGCCGCGCAACCGGCCACACCTGCCGCCCTGGCCGCCGCCGCCGAGACGGTCCACAGCCAGGGCGTCGTCGGCGTCTTCCCGTTCCCCGACTGGTCGTCGCTTGCGCCGGGCGGGGCCACGGTGCCGCTTTTGCTGGTGCTGGACGGCTTGAAAGATCCCGGCAACCTGGGCACTCTCCTGCGGACGGCGGAGGCGGCGGGCGTGGTCGGTATCTGGCTCACCCCCGATTGCGTGGACCTCTACAACCCCAAAGTGGTGCGGGCCGGGATGGGCGCGCACTTCCGCCTCCCCGCCTGGCCCGACGCCGATTGGCCGACGATCCAGGCCGAGCTAGCCCGCCTGGGGGTCGGGCAGGTGGTCGCCCTGGACGCCGTGGCACCCACGGCCTACTATAACCTCGATTGGCGCGGCCCTGCTGCCCTGCTGCTGGGTAGCGAGGCGCACGGCCTCAGCCGCGAGGGGCGCGCCGCCGCCACCATCCCCGCCGCCATCCCCATGCCCGGTCAGGCCGAGTCGCTCAACGCGGCGCTGGCGGCGGGCATCGTGCTGTTCGAGGCGTTGCGCCAGCGGGCAACACAGTAGGCAGTAGGCAGTAGGCAGTAGGTTTAAGCACATAGAAATAATGCTTATAGACGGTTGATTGTCAGTATTATAAAAAGGTGTCATCCTGAGCTTGACTTTGTACATTTTTGCCGAGCGGGGCAGCCTTGCGTTTGGTCGGAGACCAGAAGCAGCCGCAGGAATATTTTACACCCGGGCCAGCGGCGGGATGTAAAATAGTCGCCGTCTCACGCACC
>JBBSAN010000905.1:0-3009 GCA_038252265.1 Chloroflexia bacterium | reverse complement strand
CTCCTCCACGCACGCCTGCTGCCAGCGCCGCAGCCGCCCCAGGCGCAGGTCGCGCATTGGCTCGGCCAGCAGCGCCTGCCCTTCCGGCGACTGGTCCATGTAGGCCCGTCCCGGCGCGATCACATCCGCATGGCGCTCCGCCCACGTATCGATCAGGTGCTGCCGTTCCGCGTTCACCGATCCGGGCCGCTCGATAAAGCACCCCAGTTCGTGCATCGCCTCATCAAAGAACACGAACACCGGCACCGCCCGGTGCTTCCCCTCTTTCAAATACTGATCGGCCAGGTCCAGGTTTTGATCGCGCAGGAACACCTTCATATCCCAGCAATCGCTGCACTCGGCCAGCCGCCCAAACACCGGCACATAGGTCAGCGCATCCCCGCACCAATCCTCGGTAATAATCATCACCTTCAGCGGCACGTTCAGGTTGCAGACAAAATTCACGGCTTCCCCCGCCAGTTCCGCCTGATTATAATTCTCGACAAACTTCTCCTGGTTCTGCTGCATCTGCGCCATATATGCCTGAAAACTCATCCCCTGGGCAAAACGCTCATGTGTCACGGCCATGGTGGTTAAATGCTCCTTTGCCTAAAATTTAACTGCTCTCCATAGTATACTGCATGGCAGGCTGCGTGCCAGGGGCGTAGCTTACAAAACCTCCTGAAACCCCGCTCATCCCATCGGCGTAATAGATCGTGGTGACAGACTGCGGATATCCGAATCCGCTCGGTGATCAGTGAGAAGTACCACCCATAGGAGTATATTGTAATGAGCACTCAGAAAATCCCGAATCGCGAAGAATTGCGAGTTGACACAGAGAACCTGATCGCGAAGTTCAAGGAACTGATTAATGAAGGCAATGTCCATCGGATCAGCTTCCGTAACGACGAGGGTAAAACGCTGTTCGAAGTTCCGCTGACCATGGGCGTCGCGGGAGCCGCCGCCATGATCTTCTTGGCACCGGCGCTGGCCGCGCTGGGCGTGATCGCCGCGCTGATGAAGCAGGTCACCATCGTCGTGGAGCGTACCGCAGAATAGCGCGGCGACGAACGGCAACGGCCCGGCAGAGGCGACGCCCGCCATCGGTGCGTCACCTCTGCTTGACTTGAGGGCCGGTAACATAGAACTGAGGGTGCATCGTCATCGAGATGATTCGGGTTCCGTAGCGCTGGTAGTGAACGGCCCCGATCCCCGTGGGCCACCCGTCTCCACATCGCTGCTCATCGGCTCCCTCCACCCCCTGGTTGCTGCTGCTTGTCGCTATTATACCGTCACTGGCATCGAGAGTGTGCCGCATTCGTCTACCAACCCAGGGCTGATGCCTTCTCCCACAAGCGAAAGGCTCTGGCTCCCTTGCCCGCAGGGAGAGGGCGGGGGTGCGGGCGGCTCTCGCCGCCACCATCCCAACCGCCCGGCGAGATCCACAAATTACCCGGCAAACAAAAAGAGCGCCCCCCGGCGCTCTTCTCTCGTAATCCGTGTAATCCGCTCCAAAATCCGTTGACCCCGCCGCTAACCCCCAATATGCGACATCTCCACTTTGGGCCGCCGCGCCGTCGCCAGGGTGCGGATCTCCGAATAGCGGTCGCCGCGCCCGCGCCACACCTGCTGGACAAACGCCGCGATGTCCGCGTCCGGCGACCCGTCGCGCAGCCGCGCTCGGAAATCGTGCCCCCGCAGGCCAAACAGGCAGGTATAGAGCAGCCCCTCCGACGACAGACGCGCGCGCGTACAATCCCCGCAGAACGGCTGCGACACCGACGAAATAATCCCGATCTCGCCCCCGCCGTCCACGTAGCGATAGCGTTGCGCCACCTCCCCGCGATAGTTCGCGTCCACCGGCACCAGCGGCAGCACCGCATCGATCATCTGCACGATCTCCGCCCCGCCGACCACGTCATCCAGCCGCCAGCCGTTGGTCGATCCTACATCCATATACTCGATAAAGCGCAGGATGATCCCCGTCCCGTGGAAATAGCGCGCCATGTCCACGATCGATTGCTCATTGACTCCGCGCTTCACCACCATGTTGATCTTGATCGGGGCCAGGCCCACCGCCTGCGCCGCCGCGATCCCTTCCAGCACCCGCTCCACCGGGAAATCCACATCGTTCATCGCCTTGAACACCGCGTTGTCCAGTGAGTCCAGGCTGACCGTGAGCCGCTGCAACCCGGCATCCTTCAGCGCCCGCGCCTTACGCGCCAGCAGCGAGCCGTTGGTCGTCAGCGTCAGGTCGTGCAGCCCCGGCAGAGGGGCGAGCATCCCGATCAGCTTTTCCAGGTCGCGCCGCACCAGCGGCTCCCCCCCGGTCAGCCGCAGCTTCTCCACCCCATGATCGATAAAGATCCGGGCCAGCCGCGTGATCTCTTCGAACGTCAGCAGCGCCGCCGACGGCAAAAACTGAAAATCGTGCCCGAACACCTCTTTCGGCATACAATACGTGCAGCGAAAATTACACCGATCCGTCACCGAAATCCGCAAATCCCGCAAAGGCCGATTCAGTTGATCTAATAGCATCTCTGTCATAACCCTACACCTGACTCACCTTCATCAGAGCGTATCCGCCCCATCACCAAACCTCAAACCTCAAACCTCAAACTTCAAACCTCAAACCTCAAACTTCATACCTCGACCCTCGTACCACATACCACAAACCTCAAACCACATACCGCCCCCAGGCCCAACCACACCGCCCCATCGGCGTAATATTCCTTCTTCCACACCGGCACCTGGTGCTTCAGCCGTTCCAGCGCCTCCGCGCACGCCGCGAACCCCGCCTCCCGGTGGGCCGACGCGACCGCGATGACCACGCTGATCTCTCCGATCGCCAGCTTACCCACCCGGTGCCGGATGGCGATGCCGTGCAACCCGTACTCGGCGGCAATCGCCAGGCTCAAGGCGCGCATCTCTGCCTCGGCCATCTCCGGGTAGGCCTCGTACTCCAGCGCCGTCACCCCGCGCCCGTCCTGGTTATCGCGCACCAGCCCCACGAACGTCACCACCGCACCG
>JBBSAN010000904.1:0-3011 GCA_038252265.1 Chloroflexia bacterium | reverse complement strand
TGGCGGCGCTGAATCGCACCAGGACTTGCGCTCCCGTGCCTTCCACTACCGCCGGGCTGTTGGCGGCGATACGCACCAGGTGCTTGACACTCGCGAACCAGTCGGCGAGCCGACGCTGGGTCACTAGCAGGCGCTCGTGCAGCCACCTGGCGGCTGTAGTGTGCGGTAACAGTATCCGGGCTATTGCTGGCCTCTGCGTGTTGTACGTCTGCAATCTGGCCCGACCAGAAGGCATGCTATATGCACTACCGTTGGCCATGTTCTACTTTCTGCTTGCCTCCATCTTCGCCTTCCTGCTGGATCTCGGCACCCTACCAGGCCGGTCCGACCGCCGCCAGGATCTGGAAATCTTACTCCTCCGCCAGCCATTGCGCATTCGGCAACGCCAGCATCCTCGTCCACCGCGCGTTTCTCGCTGGGTGTCAATAGCGGGCGAGAACTGGATCTTCCGCGAAGTTGGTGAATCCAATCTTAGCTGGCGTGTAGTAGCCGCGTTCCGCAGTATACTCCTTGTATCGTCCACTTGGATCGGTAAGGAGGAACCATCATGTTCGAACTACTTTGGCCTGCCCAGGAACTCGGCTTAACACTTGATCAGATTTCGCATACCGGCGAGGCGCTCGACCTCCATATCTCCCTGACCGGCGCTACGGCTATGTGCCCGCTCTGCGGCCACCCGTCCGCTGCTGTCCATAGTTATTATCCCCGTACTCTCTGCGACCTGCGCGTGCGCCGCTTCTTCTGTCGGGTCGTCGCCTGCCCCCGCCGGGTTTTCGCTGAACCACTGGGCCCGCTGGCCGCGCCCTACGCCCATCGTACGACCCTGTTGACCGTGCCTTGCGCCACATCGGCCTCGCTCTCGGCGGCCAGGCCGGTAGTCGCCTCGCTGCGGATTTGTGTCTACCGAGCAGCCCGGACAGCATCCTGCACTTTGTGCGTCTGACGCCGGATGAACCGCTGCTTGGCTCCCCGCGCTACCTCGGCGTCGACGACTTTTGCTGGCGCCGAGGCCAGACCTATGGCACGATCCTGGTCGATCTAGAGAGCGGGCGGGTGATTGACCTTCTACCTGACCGCGCGGCGGCCACCTTTGCGGCCTGGCTCCAGCAGCATCCGGGCGCCGAACTCATCAGCCGGGATCGCGCCAGCGCTTACTCTGAAGGGGCCGCGCGCGGCGCACCCAACGCCCGGCAGGCAGCAGACCGGTTCCATTTGCTCAAAAATCTCGGTAACGCCCTCGAGGAGCTGCTGAGTCGCCTGCGCAGCGAATTACGGCAGAATGTGCAGCGACCCACGATCTCCACAACAGCGGCAGCCCCGCGGGACGGCGACCAGCAGGCGGTTAGTGCCAAGCCGCCGACAGACGACCTACCTCCGACCACGCCCGGCAACTGCAAGATTGAAATTGCCCATCGCAACACCCAACCGACTTCATCCCGAACCGCAGTTGCGCCCCCCTTGGTCGCTACGTCCGAACCGACCCGGCAGCCCAAGCGCGCCCTGTCCCAGCAGCGCCCTATGGCCTTGAGCCAAAGCAGACGTAGTGAGCGCTTGGCCCGCTATGAAGAAGTATGCCGCTTGCATGAGCTGGGCTGGTCCCAGCGCGCGATCGCCAAGCAGGTGAATTTGGTGCCCAAGACGGTGCGGCGCTGGTTACAGCAGGGTCGCTTTCCCGAACGGCAAGACCCGCCAGCACGCGCGAGCAAGCTCGACGGCTACAAAGTGTATATCCGGACGCGTTGCGAACAAGGCTGCTGGAATGCCAAGCAAATCTGGCAGGAGATCACCGAGCAGCAGGGCTACCGGGGTGGGCACACGCGCGTCCGCGATTTCGTGGCTGAACTACGCAAGGAGCCGAAGCTGGGCGGTCAAGAGGAACTACCGGTTGCCAGTGTGCTTGGTTGGCAGTTACCGAGCGCACGGGAACTGAAATGGTTGCTGATGAAGGCGGTGGCCGAGCTGGATGACGAGCGCTATGAGTTGGTGCGTGAACTCTGTCGACAGAGCCGGGATGTGACCGTGGCCTACGGGCTGATCACGGACTTTGCGGAACTGGTGCGGAATCGGCGGGCCAGTGAGTTGAACAACTGGGTGGAACTGGCGCGGGCGAGCGGAGTGCGGGAAATGGAGTGCTTTGCGCGAGGGATATTGCGCGACTTCGCGGCGGTGTACACGGGCCTAGAGTTGGAATGGAGCAACGGCGTCGTCGAAGGCCACGTGAATCGGCTGAAGCTTTTCAAGCGGCAGGGCTACGGGCGGGCGAAATTGGACCTGTTACGCAAGCGGCTACTACACGCCAGCTAAGGTCGGATTCACCAACTTCGCGGAAGATCCCATTTTTAGGCGGCGTTTGGTAGACAGATCTACATGGTCTTGACACCGTTCCTGCAAAGCGCTCTCGCTGCGCTGCACGCCCGGCAGCTTCCGATCCAATTGGATGTCGATCTCACTGGTCGTCCGGTCAGTTCCGCTCAGTACACGGCGTACCGCAACTGTGTCCACTCTTGGAAGGATCACATAATTAGTCTTATGTGATCCTTGAATACGAGGCAGCACAAGTCCTCCCCTGCTCTGATTCCTCATTATAATAAGGCAAGACAGCGTGATCGGGGAGATGTCGATGGGGGAAGCCTGCGATCCCTCAGGATGATCCGCAGACCGTCGGAGGAACGTCAATCAGTGTGCGCTTGATCCCGGACGCGCTGGCTCTACGGAAGACACCATACGAGGTCCTCCCCTGCCGGTTTCGTCCTAAGTTTTGTGCAACTGGAGGGCAAATCACTTTTCCAGGATCAGAAGTGAGCATGGTTGGCGAGCACTGGAGATAGCGGCACGTCGGAATCACCGTAGCCCCAGCAAACATCACACGGTCATGAGCCGATTTGGAGGGTTGTCCGCAACAATCTGTGGGGATCTTGGCCCGCTGGAGGGGCCTTACTAACCCAATTGGTGCATACTGAGCATACATAGTAGCATTTAGTATGCTCACTTTTGATCGGCAGAAAGTGATT
>JBBSAN010000903.1:0-3015 GCA_038252265.1 Chloroflexia bacterium | reverse complement strand
TGGTTCCATGCCGGGAAACGACGGTCCAAAACGGCATTTTGGATGCTTTTTCTCGGCAACGATCCTACATGTTGTGGTGCATCCTGCAAGATAGCCCATATCTTGTGCTGATCGAGCAAAAAGTAGGCTGAGTAGTTACTAAATTGTTATAATACATTGATGCAAGTGTAGACGGTGTGATCGCGGAGTTAGGTTAGAAAGGTCTTTAACGACTGTGCTAAACTGGTTTTTTCGGGCGGTGCTGCTCATCGGGGCACTGGGGGGTGGCACCGGGTTGTTACTGAAATGGGGGCCGGTGCCTCCTGTCGCAGCGTTTGTGCCGGGCGGGGTCGGCGGGCGGTTGGCTTTGCCTCAGTGGGGGTTGGATATCCTGGTCAGTCCCCCCGCGACCAGCACAGTTACAACCCGCACCAACGTCAGCATGGCCGTGAGTCCCGCCGACCCGAACCGGGTGCTGATGGCCTACAATAGCGACTATAGCGACGGCACGGCGATCAGTGCTTACGCCTGGAGCACCGATGCGGGCCGCTCGTGGGCGAGCGACCGTTTTGCCGATCTGTGGTACAACAACACGGTCTTGCCCTATGGTGGGACCGATGTTGGCTTTGACCACCAGGGCACCGGCTACTATGCCAGCCTGGCTGTGGGCGAGACGCTGAACGGCTATTTCGTGCTGACCTCCACGGTGGCGGGCTTATGGAGTACGCCGGTTCCGGTGGTCACCAACAATTACAATACCTACCGCGATCAAGGGCGGTTGGGGGTGGATCCCCGCGCCAGTGGCCCCGATGCCGGGTCGCTTTATCTCATTACCCGCTATTTTGACTCGATTATTTACGGCACCGTGCAAGCGCATATCTCGCGCGATGGGGGCCGCACCTGGGGCGGCGACGTTCTGATCTCCGACGCGGGCCATGAAGACTTTGAGGGGTTGAGCGCCGCCGTGGCCTCCGATGGTACGGTGTACGCTGCCTTTGCCGAGTTTCCGCGTACCACGGTGTCGTTCTTCCTGGATCACAGCACCGATGGGGGGCGTAGCTGGGGGCCAGATCAGTTGATCACCGGCCAGCCCATCTCCAAGACAGGCACCCTGGATATCAAAGGGCACCGCATGGTGCTGGTCGGTGATGCGAACGAGAATGCCTTCTTGATGAACAACGCTCCGGCCATTGCTGTCGCTCCCAATGATCCCGCGACGGTTTATGTGGTCTGGAATGATGGGCGCTGGGACTCCACCTACACCTATGGCGGGCATAGCGGGCAGCATGGTGATATCGCCTTCACCCGTACCACCGATGGCGGAAGCACCTGGAGCACACCGCAGCGGGTGAATGATGATCCGGTGGGGAACGGGGCCGATCAGTTCCAGCCGAGCATTGCGGTGGGCGCGGACGGTGTGATCGGTGTCACCTGGTATGACCGGCGCGACGACCCTCGGCACCTGCTTTATGGGGTCTACTATAGCCAGTCCACCGATGGCGGCGTCACTTGGAGCGCGAACACGCAGATCAGCGATGCCCTCAGCGATCCGATGATCACGATCAATGGCAAGCTCGAAGGGTCGATGGGCGAGTATAGCGACATGGTGTTTGGCCCCGACTACGTGCTACCGGGCTGGGTGGACGGGCGGGGGCCGCTGGGGCGCAATATCTATACCGACCGGGGGGTACTAACGGGCCTGGCGTCACCCACCCCCACGCCCGCGCTCAGCCTCACGGCCTCGCCCACCCCCACGATCCCGGCCAGCGCCACAGCCAGTGCAACGGCCAGCACGACCGCCAGCGCCACAGCCAGCGCCACAGCCAGCGCGACGCCTTGCGCCCTTACGTTTGCCGATGTGCCGCCCGATGCGTATTATGCGGCGGCGGTACGCTGCCTGGCCTGCCGGGGGGTCGTGAGCGGCTATCCCTGCGGCGGGCCGGGCCAACCCTGTCCGGGCCTCTACTACCGGCCCAACGCCGACGTGACCCGGGGCCAGATCGCCAAGATCATCGCCAACGCGGCGGGCTTCACCGAGACCCCGACCGCGCAGACTTTTGAGGATGTGCCGCCGGGTAGCACCTTCTACCTCTATGTGGAGCGCATCGCCGGACGGGCCATCGCGGGGGGCTACCCGTGCGGCGGGGCCTTCGAGCCGTGCGTGGCCCCGGCCAACCGCCCCTACTTCCGCCCGGGCAATTCGGTCACGCGGGGGCAACTGAGCAAGATTGTGACCGGCGCGGCGGGCTGGACCGAGACGCCGACCGGCCAGACCTTTACCGATGTGCCGCCGGGCAGCACCTTCTATCTCTACGTGGAGCGGGTCGCCACGCGGGGCATCGTTAGCGGCTATCCCTGTGGTGGGGTGGGTGAACCGTGCGTCGCGCCGACCAATCGCCCGTACTTCCGCCCGAACGCCACCGCCACGCGCGGCCAGATGGCGAAGATCACCGCCGCCACCTTCTTCCCCGCCTGCCAGACGCCCGCCCGACGGTAGACGAGGACTGAGGTACGAGGTACGAGGTACGAGGTATGAGGTATGAGGTATGAGGTATGAGGTATGAGGTAGATTAGACTGTCCTGAACCTTACGCATCACGCATCACGCATCACGCATCACGCCCGGAAGCAATCCCGTAATGCCATCCGGGCGGCCCAGTAGCCACACATGCCGTGGACGCCGCCGCCGGGGGGAGTGGACGACGAGCAGAGGTAGAGGCCGCGCACGGGGGTCGCGTAGGGGCGCAGGCTCGGCGTGGGGCGGGTGAAAAGCTGGCGAATATCGGCCAGGCCGCCGTTGATGTCGCCGCCGATGTAGTTGGCATTGTAGCGTTCCAGGGCGGCGGGCGGGCTGACCGGGCGGGCGAGAATGCGGTCGCGGAAGCCGGGGGCGAAGCGTTCGATTTGCGCCTCGATGCGGGCGGTCATGTCGAAGGTGGAGCCGTTGGGCACATGGCAATAGGCCCAGGCGGTATGCTGTCCGGCGGGGGCACGGCTAGGGTCGAACAGGCTTTGCTGGGCCAGCAACACATAGGGC
>JBBSAN010000902.1:0-3019 GCA_038252265.1 Chloroflexia bacterium | reverse complement strand
TGATCTGATCCAGGAGGGCAATCGCGGGCTGATCACTGCCGCCGAACGCTTCGTCCCAGGCCGGGGCACCCACTTTTCGACCTACGCGGTCCCCTGGATCCGCCAGCGCATCCGGCGCGCGCTGGAGCAACACAGCCGGTTGATTCGGCTGCCATCCCACCTGCATTACACCCGCCAGCGCCTGGCCCAGATCCAGGCCGCCCTGACCCAGGAGCTAGGTCGTGACCCGACGGCGGGCGAAATCGCTCCGCACCTGGGCCGGTCTCCGGCATGGGTGGCTGCGCTGCTCCAGGCGACCACCCCCTGCGCCTCGCTCGATCAGCTGGTGGGGCGCGACGAGGAGCATACCCTGGGGGCCTTGCAGATCGATCCCAACGCGCCCGATCCGGTGGTCGAGGCCGAAGAGCGCGAAACCGAACACACCCTGGTCGCCCTGATGGACCGGGCAGCGCTTAATGCCCGTGAGCGTTGGATCCTGGCGGCGCGCTACGGGCTGGGGGGTCAGCTCCCGCGCACATTGGAGGCGTGTTCGACCGTGCTGGGCGTGACACGGGAACGGGTCCGCCAGCTAGAAGCGAAGGCGATGACGAAACTGCGCGCCGTCCGCGATCCAGCGGACCGGGCCGCGTAGAAGGAGGGTACGATGCTGCGTAAAGACACGATCTTGATCATCCAGATCCGCCCGCTCCGCCAGGGCCCTGCGCACTGGCTGGTGGTCCATCGGACCCTCCGCATCTGCGTGCCCTGGTGGCGCGCGGTGGCCGTCGGGCTACGCCTGGTGCTGGGCCTGGAAGGAGGGAAGCCGGAATGAACGCCATCCTCTACGCTGCCCAGACGGCGCGCCACGCCCCACCCGAGACCCGGGCGGATCCGCGGCCGCGTTGCGCCGTCTGTGGCTACCCGCTCATTCGCCCCACCTGCTGGCGCTGTGCGGATCGGGCCAAAGCCCAGGCAGCGCGGGCGCGCCGGGCGGCCGCGAGCGGACAGCGGTGTGCGTCGTGTGCCGCCCCACTGGCGCTGACCAATAAGAGCGGCCTCTGTGGCCCCTGCTATCGGCACGCGCCGAAGCCGGGCCGCCCGCAGGGCCGGAGCGCGGGCACCGACGAGGGGTGCCCCGACTGTGGGGGCACCCGGCGGACCAAGACGGGGGCCTGTGCGCGCTGCACCGATCGCGCCCGGTCCCGCACCTGGCACACTCGCCGGGCGGCGGCGGCGGGGAAGCAGTGTACCCGCTGCCAGCAGCCGCTCCGTGCGACCAACACGACCGGGCTGTGCCGCGCCTGCCGTCGCCCCGCCCCCCCGATCCCCGCGCCGCCGCCGGTCGTCGAACCCTCGGCCGCCCCGCCCGTGCTGGCCGCGCACAGGCCCACGACGGCAGCGGGACCGCGCCCCCGCCCGATCGGGGTCAGCGATGGCGTGCATTGCGGCTGCTGTCGGTCGGCGCTGGCCCCGCTGACCGTCGGCTGTTGCCCCACCTGTTGGGCCGCGATCCAGGCCGGGGCGCTGCCCTCGGCGCTGATCCGGCAGGCGGCAGCGGCCCGCCCGCGCTGCACCGGCGATGCCGCTTGTCCGCACCCGCCGTTGGCTAACCACTCGGAATGTTTGAAGCACTACAACGCCGCGCACGAAGCGGCTTAGTCCCTGAAAGGAGCCACGCTCATGTCTGCTCGTAAGAAACCTGCTGCCGTCGCTGACCCCCCCGCCGAGGTTGCCCCGGCGGTGCCCGCCGCGCCGGTCGCGCCCACCGCCGCTGTGCCGCCCCGCCGTGCGCCGGTCGCCCGTGCTGCGTCCGCAACGACCCCAGCGGCCCCGAAGCCCGCCCGGCGCCGTGCCCCGGCGGCCAGCCCGACCGCCCCCGTCGTTGAACCCGCAGCCGCGCCCGCCGATCCGCTGCTGGCCGAAGCCCCGTTGGACGAAGCTGCGGAAGATCTCCCCCCTTTCCTGCGGCACCGCGCCCCGCGCCCCGCGCCGCCCGCGGTGCGCATTCTTGGTGAGGCGGCTGCCGCCCGCCCCACGCCCCGGCCCGCAGCGCGACCCGGTGCGGTCCCGTCGGACGGCCCGTACGCGGTCTATATTCTGGGCGACCCGGACGGGACCATTCATTATGTGGGGTACAGCGATAACGTGTCCCGCCGCCTTACCCAGCACCTCAACGCGGCCTACAATCCGCGCTCGCGCTGGCTCCAGGCGCTGCTCGACAGCGGGGAGCAGCCGCGCCATAAGGTTGTGGAGACGGTTCCGACCCGGGCCGACGCGCTCGCTGCCGAGCAGAAATGGATCCGCTGTTACCGGCGGGCCGGGCATCCCTTGACGAACGGCTTACTGCCGCCCGAACCCCGCAGCGGCGGCGCGACAACCCCAGGAGTCGCGTCGCCCCCGGCCCCCCCGGCGCAGGCGGCCCCGCCCGCTGGGCCGCTGCCCCGGCCAGCCCGTCGCGCTGTTCCCCGCGCCTGGCTGATGAGCATCGGCGGAGCCGTCCTGCTCTGCGGCCTAATTGTGTGGGGGCTGGGCTGGAGCCACCTGCCCCCGTCGGGTCCCCAACCGGGCAACGGCTCACCGGTCGGCGCTGCCGGGCTGCCCACCGCCGTCGTCGCGCTGTCCACAGCCACTCCGGCGGACTTGTCCGCCGCCCCAGGGGCGCTGGCCGCCCTGCCGACCGTCGCCACCGGGGGCGGCGCCCGGCGCGCGGTGACGGTGCAGACGGGGCAGACGGTGGCCGATGTGGCGGCGCTGCTCCAGATGCCCCCCGAGGCGCTGATCGCTCAACTGGGCCGGGACACCGTCTATGCCGGGGAGCTCGTGACGAGCGCGGGCGATGCCCCCACCTTCGCCGTGCTCAGCCAGGGCGGGGGCCCCACGCCGTCGGTGGATGTCTACAACGGCAAGGGAGTCGCGTTCCTCTACGGGAACGGCGGCCCCGACACGATCCACGACAATATGGGCAAGTCGCTCGGCGACAAGGACGCGCCGGGCACGTCCGACGAGCGGCTGAAGGTCCTGGCGAACAGGACGACCGCCG
>JBBSAN010000901.1:0-3029 GCA_038252265.1 Chloroflexia bacterium | reverse complement strand
GGGTGCCCTTTCCGGGTGCGGGGGCGGGCGGGGGGGCGCCGCGGCGGCGCGGGGCACGGCCGCGGCGGGGGGGGGCGCGGGGGCGACGGGCGGGACCGCGCGTAGGCCGACCACCCAGCCCAGGTAGGCTTCATGCTGCGCGACCGAAATCTCAAAGGCGCTCAGCAAGGTCAGTAGCAGATCGGTCGAGGGGGGTCGGCCCCCTTCGGCTTTCCGGATGGTGATTTCCGCGATCCCGGCGCGGGTAGCCAGCGCCTTTTGCGGCCAGCCGCGCGTTTCCCGTTCGCGGCGCACCCACGCGGCGAAGGTCAGCGGCGCGTCCGGCGGCGCGGCCTCAGCATTCATCCGGTCGGGCCATTATCCGCTACCTTCCTGGTGCAGCTCGGTGTACCAGCCCTGCAACCAGCCGAGCGCCTCCGTGTAGCGCGCGCTGGGTAGATTACGGTAGGCCCCGACCCGGTAGCGCTTATACAACTCGCCCCAGACCTGCTGATAGGGATTGACGATCCCCCGTCCTTCCAACGCCTGGGCGACCGCTTTGACGGCGGCGGCGATCTCGGCGGCCTGGGGTTCGCTGATCGTGGCCCCACTCCCCAGGTGTAGCTCCAGGGCGCTCAGGCGATCGTCGGTGCGCGCCTGGTGCGCCCACGTCTGCTGGATGAAGCTGCGGGTGTACTCGGCGATGGTGGTGACGCGCTGGTCCAGCGCCAGGTGTTCGCGGGCCATGCTGGCCACCGCCTCGGCCAGCAGCAGCGCCTGCTCGACCGGCGAGAGATCTGGCGGGGCGGGGCCGGCGGGCACCACGTCACCCTTGAAGGCATTCCACAGCACGCGGAAGCATTCGCGCTGGTAGCGCACCACGCGCTCCCGTAGTTCGGGGCGAATGCGATCCGCGCTGATGCCGAAGAGCCAGCCGGGGAGTAGGTCGAGCGGGAGGCAGAGCACGTTCGGATTGCCCCCTGCGGAGTTTGCCCGTGTTACACGTGCAAACCGGAGCGCGTCCGCCAGGGCCGGGTTGCGCCGGGCGCGTTCGCGCTGGCCGTTCCAGGAGAGCCCCAGGTATTCACAAATAGGCCGGAGGGGGACGAGGATCACGCCGTCCGGGGCTTCGACGGCGATCAACGTGTCGCCGTAGAACTCGACCTGGGCCTCACGTATCGGCACGATGGCCTGTTCTTCCGATGATTCCGGCTTGTCAGCCATGCGGTTCTTGCGCTCCGTTCGTTTCTTGCGTTGGCTCCTCGTACACCAGGAAATCACCCAGATCACACTCAATACCCTGCTGGCGAAAGAAGACCACGATCCGCTCGACCGTCTCGGTGCTGGCATAGCGACGGTTCTGTTCTAAGTCGATCAGGGTGTGGTTCTGCAAACCGGTCCCGCGCGCCAGGGCCCGCAGCCCGATATGGTGCTGCTCGCGGAAAGCGCGTCCGATGTAGCGAATTCCCATGGCCTGATTATAGCATGCTGGTGTATTACAATGCAACAGCCCCATTGACAGCGCGCGGCTTCAGCAGTACAATACATGGTGTAATAGATAGCACCAGACGTAGCCCGGGATTTCGCTGCATGAGGAGGAAACCATTATGCCCCCCACGGTGATCGCCCTCGCCAACCAGAAGGGCGGGGTGAGCAAGACGACGACGGCCGTCAACCTGGGTGCTGCCCTGGCGGCTGCCGGTTATCAGACGGCGGTGATCGACTTCGACCCCCAGGCGAACGCCACGATGGCGCTAGGCGTCGACCCGCTAGCCGTACCGCACACCACCTACGACCTGATGATGGATCCGGACCGCGCCGTCACTGAGGTGCTGTACCCCACCGACTACGCGATTACGCTGGTGCCCAGCCACATCAATCTCTCACTGGCGGAGCAGGAACTCCAGAACCGCATGAACCGCGAGCGGGTGCTCCAACGGCGCTTGCAAGACCTCCCCGCCGATCTCGATTTCGTCCTCATCGACTGCCCGCCCACGCTGGGGATCTTGACCATCAACGCCCTCACCGCTTCCGATTGGGTGCTGGTTCCCCTCCAGACCGAACCGTTTGCCGTCGAGGGCCTGCGGGCACTCTTGAACACGATCAAGCTGGTCCAGACCGAGACGAACCCCGGCCTGCGCCTGATGGGCATCCTGCTCACCCTGACCGACCCGGAGCACAGCGTCAGCCGCAACATCGAGGCCAACACCCGCCAGACCTTCGGCAGCCGGGTGTTCCAGACGACCATCCCCCGCTACAAGCGCCTGACCGAGGTTGGGGTGGGCGGTCCCCTGCGGAGTTGGGCCCCCACCCATCCGGCGGTCGCCCTGTATGCCAGCCTGGCTGAGGAGGTAATTGCCCGTGCCGCCATCTAATCGCAAAGAGCGTAGCAATACCCAGTGGCAGAGCTTGATCAGCCAGGCCAGTGACCTGGACATCGTCCCGCACAAAGAGGCGAAGATCGTCCCGCTGGACCGCATCGACCCGAACACCCAGCAGAGTCGCCAGGTCTTTGATGCCGAGCGGCTCGACGAGCTAACCGAGAGCATCCGCCAGGTGGGCGTGCTGGAACCGATCCTGGTGCGGCCCGTCGGAGCACGGTATCAAGTGGTGGCCGGCGAGCGCCGGACCCGGGCCGCGCGGCTGGCCGGGCTGCGCGAGATCCCGGCGATCATCCGCGAGCTGACCGACACCGAGGCGGCCACCCTCACGGCGATCGAGAACCTGCAACGCGAAGACCTCGACCTGGAAGACGAGGCCCGCTGGTTTGCCTACCTGCAAGAGGTGACCGGCCTCTCCGACCGCGCGCTGGCCGAGCGGCTGGGGAAGAGCCGCGACTATGTCAACCGACGGCTGCGGATGCTGCGAGAGGCCCCGGATCTGTTCGGGCGGATTCGGCGGGGGGAGGTGACCCAGCGTCAGGCACTCGACCTGCTCGCCGGGGGCGGCAGCGTGGCGGGTGCCGAAGTGTCGCACCGTGCGACACTTTCGATTGAGTATAGTAGGGACTAAGAAGTGTCGCACGGTGCGACACTTACGACAGAAGATAG
>JBBSAN010000900.1:0-3033 GCA_038252265.1 Chloroflexia bacterium | reverse complement strand
GACCGGCGTCGCCGCTGCCGGGGGCGGAGTTATAGTTGGGGGGACCGGGGTCGCGGTCGAGAGCGGCGGGCGCACGACCAGGGGCAGCAGGGCGCGCTGTGCGCCATCGGCGGTCTGGGCCACCAGCAGCAGGGAACGCGGAGCCGCCTGGTACTGGTCGAACAGGTCCGCCCGCAGGGTCACGGTCTGGGTGAACTGGCCGCCCGCATCGGGGGTTACCTGGCCCAGCGGGACGTTCCCGCCGCTGCTGGTCGTCAGAACGACCAGTTGCACCGGCGCGGGGGACCAGTTCCAGCCGCGCACGCGGAACGGCGCGTTCGGGCCGGTTGGCGGGTCCACCGCCAGCGCCGGTCCCGGTCCGGCCATTACGTAGCGCCACGCGACGTAATGGCGGCCCACGTTGCCCATCTCCACCTGGAAGGCGGGCGGGTTGGCCGGGTTATAGGTCAGCGCCCGCCGCTCGAACAATTGCACCAGCACCTGGCGCGGCTGACCCCCCACCATCACCGCCGCCCAATATGCCTCGCTGATCGGGCGACCCAGCGTCGCCAGCGGATCGAACACCGGCCCCTGCACCGTCCCTTCCCCGGCCAGCACCGGCCCCCGTGCGTTCATCCATGTCCAGAAGATAGCCGGGATGCTGTGATGCGTCACCGGGTCGGTGCTGGCGGGCGCGGTGGCATCGGGCGGGCCGACCGGCGCGACCGGCGTGATCGTCCCGGCGTGGTCAATGCGCCCGGTGATCGGGCCGGTCGCGGGTGGCGCGCTGAGCAGGGGGGCGAAGCTGGCGTAGGTCGGCGCGGCGGGGTCGTTGCCGTCGCCCGCCACGGCCACATCGGCGGCGGGGTGGGCCTGGAAGGTGCCCGCCCCCGTCTGGATCTGCCCGGTGACCATTTCGACCACCAGCAGGCCGTTGGTGACGTAGTAGGGGTCGGCGAGGTCCGCGCCCGGATCAGTCGCTTCCATCCGCGCTTTGTCGAAGTATTGCACCAGCCGGGTGCCCGATGGCGACTCGGCCCACGGCTCGTTGGCGACGGCGAACGGTTCCGGCCCCCACAGCCAGGATCGCCCGGCGGTCCCCGCCGCCACCGGCCCATCGGCCCGCGCCCACAGCGCATAGAACGCGGGGTCCGCTGCCCACGTCGCCGGGGTGGCGGCCCGGCCCCCTGTGGCGGTCCCGGCCACGATCAGCGCCAGCCCCAATGCCAGCGCCCCTAAGTGTCGCCCCCATTTGCTCATGCTCTCCGGTTGCTCCTTCGCCAAAAAGTACAGACGCACCGATCGAACGATCCGTGCGTCTGTTATATCACGTTTAAGCCAGGGCGGCTACTGATCCTGTTGCCCGCCCTTTACCCGCCGAACAACGGCTGGATGAACTGCTGCCAGAGCATATAGATGTTGGCGACGGCGATCAGCACGCCGACACTGTAGCCCAGCACCTTGAGCCAGCGAGGATTGACGAACTCGCCCATCTTGGCCCGGTCGCTGGTGAACTGGATCAGGGGGAAGACGGCAAACGAGAGTTGCACGCTCAAGACCACCTGCGACAGGATCAGCAGATCGTTGACCGCCCCCTCGCCCATCAGAATGATCACTGCGACTGCCGGGGTAATGGCGATGCCGCGCGTGATCAGCCGCCGCAGCCAGGGCTTGATGCGGATGTTGACGAAGCCTTCCATCACGATCTGCCCGGCCAGGGTGCCGGTGAGGGTCGAGTTTTGCCCCGATGCCAGCAGGGCCACCGCAAAGAGGATGCTGGCGAGCGAGGTGCCCAGCAGGGGGGTCAACACCTGGAACGCCTCTTCGATGCCCGCCACATCGGCGTGTTCTGTGCCGAAGAAGACCGCCGCCGCCATGATCAGGATCGCCGCGTTGACGAACAGGGCTAGCATCAAGGCGACCGTTGAGTCGATGGTCGCGTGCTTGATCGCCTCGCGCTTGGCTGCCGGGTTGGTGCGGTCATACTGGCGGGTCTGCACAATCGACGAGTGCAGGTAGAGATTGTGCGGCATCACCGTCGCGCCCAGGATGCCGATGGCAATAAAGAGCGCCGACGGGTTGGTCACGATCTCGGGCCGGGGCAGGAAGCCCCCGACAATCCCGGCCAGGTTCGGCTGGGTCAGGAGCAACTCGACAGCAAAGCAGGCCCCAATGAGGCCGATCAGCGTCATCACCAGCGCCTCGATATAGCGGAAGCCCTTGTTCATCAGGAAGAGGATCACCAGCACATCGGTGGCGGTCAGCAGCACCCCGACCAGCAAGGGCAGCCCGAACAGCAGATTAAGCGCCACCGCCGAGCCGATGACCTCGGCCAGGTCGCAGGCGGCAATCGCGATTTCGCAGGTGATCCAGAGGAAGCGGCTGACCGACCGGGGATAAGCGTCGTGGCACGCCTGGGCCAGGTCGCGCCCGGTGGCGATGCCGAGCCGCGCCGACAGCGCCTGCAAGAGGATCGCCATCAGGTTCGACAGAAGGATGACGGCGAGGAGCATATAGCCGAAGCGCGCTCCCCCAGCCAGGTCGGTCGCCCAGTTGCCAGGGTCCATATAGCCGACCGCGACCAGGAATCCGGGGCCGACAAAGGCCAGGTAGCGTTTCCACTGCTTCGGGCTGACCGGGATGGCGATGCTGTTGTAGACTTCGGGCAAACTTGGCCCGGATTGTTCCCTCCAGCCGCGAGGGGCCTTACTTTCAATAGCTGCCATAATCAGGATACTCCGTCCGACAAGAATTTTTGGGTGTTCTTTAAGCGTGCGAATGGTTGGCTTCGCTCAGGTGATCCGCCGGGGCTGCCGGGGGTGGGGCCGTTACCTGGATCCGCTCCGCTGCGGCCAGGCCCAGGTTATAATCGTGCGCGTCGGGCGCAGTGCCAACCCGCACATGGAGCGAGCCTCCAAACGGCTCGCGCTCCAGCACCACCAGCGGCACGCCGGGGAACATACCGCGCGCCGCCATGTGCCGCAACAGTTCGGGATCGTCGTCATTGACGCTCAAGATCACTGCTTCCTGACCGGGGGGGAGCGCGGCGAGCCG
>JBBSAN010000899.1:0-3036 GCA_038252265.1 Chloroflexia bacterium | reverse complement strand
GCCGCGCCAAACAGCCCGCCATCGCGCCAGACCCGGTCGAGGAAATCGCGCACCGAACGCAGGATCTGCTGGCGCAGGGGCAGGGTGTTCGGCTCAAAGACGGCCCAGCGCAGCCCATCCTGCAACGACTCTTCGATGTAGTTGACCAGGCGGCGGGTGCTGATGTAGCGCCACAGGCTATCATCGGACAGCGTGCGCGCCCCCCAGATAGTCACGCCGCTGGTGAAGTTCCGCAGCACGTTGACCCCCACCGCGTTGAGCGGGTTCTGGTCGCCATCGGTCATCAGGTCTTCGACGCCCAGCGCCCCCCGGATCAGTTCGCTGGCCGGGGCCTTGAACACGCCCCGCGTGCTGTCCACCCGCGCATAGACCCCGGCGATGTGCCCCACCGGGGTGATCGGCTCGCGGGGCGGGTCGAACGCCGGGTCGGTGTTGTTCGGGTCGCCCGATTTGGAAATGTCCGGCCCGGCCAGGATGTGGGGATAATAGAAGGCGGCATACATCGAATTGCGCGGGCGCAGCCCGGCGGGGTCGCCGGGGTTGATCGGCGTGATCGGCATGGTCAGCAGATTGCGGTCGGTCACCGCAGCGGCGGGGGGCGGGTCCAGGATGGCAAACCGGTCGCCCAGCGTTTCGGCCTGCTCCATCAGCGCGTTGTAGTCGTCCTCGGCGGTTCGGCCCGGCGCGGCGAGGATGGCGACCTCATCCACCACTTCCAGCAGCTTCAACCCCTGGCGCAGGTTCAACGCCTGGAGATTGACGACAAAGCAGCGGGTGCCCCCGTTGGCGAAGAAGCCGAGGACCGCCCGCGTCAGCGGCGTGCTGCGCTGGGTGAACGGCTGGGTGGGGTTGGGCGGCACCCCGATATAGTCCTGGATGAACTCGTCGGCGCTGTTGACCGCGTGGGCCACGTCGGGGAACTGGGTGAACGTGGCCGGGGCGGCGGCGGTGCGGGTGGGGGCCGTGCCGACGAAGCCCGCCGTGCTGGTCCCCACCCCGACAATGGGCGAGGCTTCCAGCCGCACCTCCAGGATTTTCACGCCCGGCACATTCTCGTAAATCTGCATACCCTTTACCTCCTATCAGTTTGTCGCCTAACTCTAGCACCCTCTCGGCTGCGGCGTACCCCCTAATTGAGCGTGAACACCAGATCGGTGGGCAGCGCGTCGGGCAAGACGAGATTCTTTTGTTGCGGAGCCTTGCCGGGGGCCGAGGCCCGCACGGTGTGGATGCCGCGCCGCAGCCCGAGGAACGTATAGCGGCCCTGCGCGTCGGTGGCAACGGCTGCCAACGTCGCCCCGCCGCTGTCGAGCCGCTGCACGGTGGCCCCGGCGAGGGGCACGTTGGCGGCCCCATCCATCACCCAGCCGCCGATCTGGATGAACTCGTCCACGCTGCCGCTGATCGTCTGACCATCGAGGCTCACCCCATAGCGTTGGATAAACGTCGTCAGCAGCGGCGCGGGCGGCGTGTCTTGCAACAGGTCGAGCGGGGCGGTGGCGATGATCTGGACGGCGGGCCGCCAGGGCAGCTTCATCGTGCTCCAAAAGTCATTGAGCACGCGGGGCGTTTCGGGCGGGGCCACCGTCAGATAGACATGGCTCTGCTGGAAAACCGGCCCGCCCCCGGGGAGCAGCGTCGCCGGGATCACGTCGGGGTTGCGGAGCAGCACTCGTAGCGTTTCGGCCAACACCTGGTGCTCGCTCAACACCGGGCTGGTCGCCTCCGAATCTTCTTCAGGACTCCAGGCCGATAACAGATAGTGGCAATCGAAGTAGACCGGCGGGTGTGACTCGACCGAGCTGTGATTGGGCAATTCGATCACATCCCACGGGGCGCGGCGCATCTCGCGGTTCTCGCGGATCTCGTAGAGATAGATATTGAGCCGCTGGTTGTTGCCACTCCGCACCCGTGTCCGCCAGTCCTCATCGGGCACGGTGAAATAGAAGTCGGGCTTGGGCGGCGGCGGCGTGGGCGTCCAGCCGGTATCGAGCACCCGTTGTATCAGTTGGTCAAGCAGATTGAGCATAGTCGTTTCGCTTATGGTGCAGAGGGCGGAGGTTACTTTGTCGGGTCGAAATAGGGCCGCCCGTTCTCGTAATGATAAAGCTGCTCCCAGGCGGCCTTGTGCTGGTCTTCGCCGTCCTTGATCGATTTGAGGGCATCGCGAAACCGCTTTTGCTGGATCGCGATACGGGCGGAGGACTCGTGTGCCCGCGCCGTGTCGAGCGCATGGGGGTCCAGTTCGATTTCGCGTTGCTCCCAGATTTTTCTGATGATCCCTTCTTTCCTGAATTTGTCCAACCGGGCTTGTTCCCGGTTGATGAGGTCGCGCAGCTCATCATTCCGCTTGGTCATCTCGTCGGCCACAATGTTTTGCATGGCGGTGAGTAGGTTCGGGTAGAGCGTTGGATCCACCAGCAGGCTCATGCCCTCGACCTCCACCCGATAGCCGTCCATCCCGCCCATGCGTGCGGCCTGTAAGGCTTCGTACAGGCGCAAGCGACTCTTCTGATAGATCGCGCCCGTTTGCTGCACCCATTGTTCAAGCGATCCGATCCGCGTCGCAGGACGCGCCTCGGCCACCGGGGCGGCAGCGGGTGCGGGCTTCTGTGCACCCGCCGCGCCCGGCGCCGGGGCCTGGCGGGTGGGTGACAGCCAGCGCCGGGTGATCGAATAGGTTGATCCTTTTTCCGCCGGGTCAATGCGTGCCTGGATAGCGCCAGCACTGCGCGCCGGATACCAGGTGATACTTTCAAACATGTCGCCGGGGCGGAAGACGCTGTCGGGATGAGGGGTGAAGCGGCGGAAGCGGAATTCTACAATCACGCCCTGGCCGGGGTTGTTGCTCAATGACTCGGTAATCTGGGGCATCTCTTTGTAGAGCGCGCTCTGGGCAGCACTGCGCTGGATACTGTCTCCGATCGAGTTGAGTACGGCGTTCAGGACTTCGAGGGCGAGGATGGTGCCCCCCTGTATCGCGGCCCCGCGCACAGCCGGATCGACTGCCGGATCCAACTGCACTGCCGGATTGGG
>JBBSAN010000898.1:0-3044 GCA_038252265.1 Chloroflexia bacterium | reverse complement strand
GGGCGGGCGGGGTGGGCAGAGGTAGTGCGCACCCCGCCCGATTCTATGCTCGTTGCCGCTGTTACCGATCGCTAACCTGCGTATACCTGCCCCTTCACCGCTGCCTGCTATACTTAGCATAGGTGCCAAACCCTCCCTGATGAGGGTGCGGATGCGGATGCAGATATGGTAAGGGAGGTTCACAAATGAATACCCTGATTCTGTACGACTCCCAGTTTGGGAACACGGAAAAGCTGGCAACCGCTATGGCGGACAAGCTGGCGGTGTATGGCAGCGCCCATGTGGTACCGGCGAGCGCGGGGCTGCCCGACCTGATTGGGATCGATCTACTGCTGGTGGGCGGCCCGACCCAGGCGCACGGGGTTAGCCCGACACTGCGCGCCGTACTCGATAAACTGCCCCTGCAAGCCTTGCAGAATGTGTTGACGGCCACGTTTGACACGCGGATACCCGGCATGAAGCTGTTCACCGGGTCGGCGGCGGACGGGATCGCCCACCGGCTGGAGAACAAGGGGGCCTGGCTGCTGCGCCCGCACGAGAGTTTCCTGGTCACCGGCAAAGAAGGGCCGCTAGTCGAGGGTGAACTGGAGCGGGCCTGCAACTGGGCACTGGAAATCCGGCGGCAGGTGCAAGCGCAGCTATACGCCGGGACTACGACGCCATAGAGAGCAGCAGCGCGTCCTTTCGGTCGGTGTGCTTCCCCCTACGGGCAGCCCTCGCTCGCGCAAGGCGGGCGAGGGCTGTTGTCATCAACCACAGGGGCGGGTGGGGGCGTTTAGGGCTGTGCCCGGATCAGTTCGCACAGGGGGCGGTAGCCGATCACCTGGACCCCCCCCTGCCGGATGTGATCGCGCCACGCCGGGTTGCGGCACACGGCATAATTGCCGGCGCGGCTGGGCCAGTCGGGGGCGATGGCCCGCAGTTCGGGGGTGTCCACCGACGGGTGGAGGATCAGCATCGTCAGGCCGGGCTGGAGGTCATCAATCACCTGCTGTGCCCGGGTGAGTTGGTCCGACGGGTCCTTGTCCAGCGGCAGCCCGCGGATATCGTCAAACAGCGGGATCCCGCGCTCTTCCAGTTCGCGGCTTAGTTGCACGCCCTGCTCCGGCAGGTCCAGCATAAACCCCTGGCCCGGCGGGCCTTCGTCATTGATCCGAGCGAAGAGCAACGGCAGGCGGTTCTCCAGCGCCACGTCCACATAGGCCTGGAGGAACGGGGGCCGGATCAGCGTGCCCATGTGTGTGTCCACATGGGTGAGATCGATCCCGGCCTGCTGTGCCCGCGCGATCTGCGCCCGCAACTCGACCGCCACCGCGCCGGGATCGGCCTGGGCTTCTACTGCGTCGCTGCCAGCGTGGAAGTAGCCCTGGGCGTCGAGCAGCCCCGTGGCGGGGTCGCGGGTGGAGATCGGCCCCCAGCGGTAGGGTGCCCACTCGGCGTTCAGGGTGAGATGCACGCCCATGTCCACCGCCGGATGGTCGGCGCAGAAGGCGGCAACCTGCGCGAACCAGGGGCAGGGCACCATCACCGCTGCTGACGAGAGCAGGCCGAACTCCAGCAGATCGGCATACGCAGGCAGGGTCGCCTGGCACATGCCAATATCGTCGGCATGGATGATCACCACCCGATCCGTGGGGCCAAACCCGAGTTTCTTTAGCGCCGGATTCATGCGTTGCTCCTCTATTCGTCGTCGGTTGGTGGCACCGCCCCCGCCGGGATAGGCTAGGGCGGTTCAGTCGGTAGCCTGAGTCAGACTCCCGCCCGCGTGCCCGGCCTCGGCTAGTTTCTCCTCCAGCCAGAGCGCGGCCAGGGCTTCGACGCTGGCCCCTTCCCGCGCCGCAAAGGCGCGCATCCGCGCCACCAGTTCGGGCCGCATCCGCACCTGAAGGATCACGTCCTCGGCGTCCTCGTCCGGCGGGGGCGGCGCGGGGTGGGGGGTGGGGTGAGGGTGGCGAGAGGTATCGGTGGTATTGCTCATTATCGGGTTCCTATCTCGCGCAACAGCGCGGCGGGCACCCAGGTGGGCGGGGCTGTTGGTTGATCGACCGGGCGGACGGCGACCCGTACCTGCCCCGCCGTCACCTCGGCATCCACCAGCAGCACCTGGCCGCCCCCATCGGTGCGCAGGGCACGGTCGCGCAGGTAATAGTCATCCACCCAGCCGATGGCGGCGGGGAGGAGCAGGGGTTGGATTTTCAGCATGGTGCCGCGCTGCTCCAGTACCCGCGCCAGGAAGCCGTCGGGCACGCGGGCCACGACGGTGGTATCTTCCGGCGACTGCTGGAGCGGCACGGCGAGCAGCGCCCGCAGCCCATGATCGTCCCGCCCGCTGACCAGCACCACCGGGCCGGTGGTCACCAGCGGCGGCGGGGTCAGGACGACCGTGGGCGTGGGCGCGGCGGCCTGCTCCGGGCGCAGGCTGATCAGCCCCACGAGGCTGACCAACCCGGCCAGGAGCACCAGGCTTCCGAACGCAATGAGGCGTCGCGTCACGGGCATGTGTTGGGGTTGGCCGATCCCTTGGTCACATTGGTCGAGATCGTTCCGCACCAGGACCCGCCATCGCCCTGGCGGTGGTACACCTTGTCATACTGGGTGCTCCCCAGGGTGTAGGCGGTCTGATCGTAGACGGTTTCGACGCCGCCAACGATGCTGAGGAAGCGCACCGAGTCGCTGCCGGTGTTATTCAGGAAGCCACTGGCGATGTCCATCACATAGTAGCCGTGCGCGGCGATGGAGGTGCTGGCCGGGATCTGCTTGGGCGATCCGCCGCCCGCCGCCACGTCGTCCAGGTACAGCCCGCTCAGATCGATCGCATTGTTCGTCGGATTATACAGCTCGATCCATTCGGTGGTGTAGAGGGTCTGCGGGGCCATCAGGTATTCGTTAACTACCACCGAGGACGGACCCGCCGGGGTGGCGGTAGCCGTGGGGGTGTTGGTCGGGGTGGCGGTGGGGGTATTGGTCGGGGTGGCGGTGGGGGTGTTGGTTGGGGTGCGCGTCGGCGTGTTGGTCGGCGTGCGGGTGGGGGTGTTGGTCGGCGT
>JBBSAN010000897.1:0-3045 GCA_038252265.1 Chloroflexia bacterium | reverse complement strand
TTACACGCCGAAACATAGCTCGTGGTTAAACCAGATTGAGATCTGGCTGGGGATCCTGGTGCGCAAGCTGCTGCGGCGGGGCAACTTCACCGCGCTGGCCGATTTGGAGACGCAGATCCGGGCGTTTATTGCGGACTACAAAAGGACGATGGCGAAGCCGTTAGCCAGGACCTACTGCGGGAAGGCGTTGGTCGCCTAAACCATTGGTCCATTTAGGCCCGGCTGTACTAGTGGGTCACGCCGCAATTGAATAGCCCTTGCTATCACGTGCAAGGCAGCCTATCTACCTTTGACTGATTGGCAGTTTAATTGCAGCGTGACCCACTAGTTGAGGCCGGTGAGTTCTTAGCGGACAACCGCCCCGTTCCTTGAACCCCATTGTTCACCCGTTATACTTGCCGTCGCGAGCTATTAAAGCGCAAGGATAATTCTCAGGTTCACCACTAGAGGCGTGGCGTCAGGCACCATCTCCAATATCTGCTCTGTCCATTGTTTGTTTGGATGCCGCGCCGCCGATACTGTTGACGCGGGCATCGGCAGTTCCTCCAATGGCAAGAGGGTCAGCACCGAGAACCACCGTGCGCAGATCGCCCGGCTCCGCGGCCGGCGTGTAGTCGATCTGCTGGAGGTGGTCGGCCAGGGCGGGCGAGACGCCGGCGAAGGCGGTTAGCACGCCGGCCTTGCGCTCGTCCGCCAGCCGCGTCTGGAGCGTCTGGTAGAGTTCCGGATTCCGCGCCTCGACCTACGCGACGGTCAGACCCGCCACCGTGTCGAGGGCGAGCAGTTCGGCTTTGGTTGGCATGGTGCCTCCTCAGGATGTGTGTAGCTAGAGTAGGTTGTGGTGCGAAATGAGCCTGGCCTTTGTCCGGCCCGATGCGGACCTGTGTATTTCGTCAGGATATCCCCGATCTAGCAGTCTGCAAGATGCCATCGTCCTGCAACTTCCTGACGATCTAGCAGGCGGGATACCCCGCGCCGATGGTCGCTCATCTCGCTCCGACCGAAATCGAGGCGGATCCGTTGGTCGAATTACCATGCCGCCACGTTCAATTCCAGAAGCTGGCAGTTCGTGAACGGCGAGGAGGTGTATTATTACTGAGATGTAGTATTAAAACATGGTTAGATCCAGCCAGGGCAGTTCCCCTGGTTTCCCCACTGGATTACCGTTTTCATCGAGAACGAACACGGTGACTGGGAGGTTTAGTCGCGAGCCTATCTCCCCCAACACCGGAAGTGCGCGCCCGAAGAAAGCAACTAAGGCGTAACCGGCCCGCGCCGCCGCCGCTCGGCCCGCAACCGAGTATGCTGCCAGAGCCGTAGCAACTGCCGTCGCTATTTGACGTGCTGGTACTGTCAAGTTAACGAATCGGCCGGAAAATCCTCCCCACATTCGCCTTGATTTCCCCCGATTAGGGCGATGATTCGCCAATTTCAGCCTGGCAAATCGGGTTTGTTCCCCACTTTGCCATCAAAGGCGGGCCTAATTTTGGCTAACTTGACAGTACCCACTCTGGGGAGGATCTCCTTTTTAGCCGCCCCATAGCTGGCGAGTTTGTCGGTGATGATCACGCGGGGCACATACCGGCAGCGCTTCAACACCTTGCGGAAGAAGCGCTTGGCCGCCTGTTTGTCCCGCCGTGCGGTGACCCCAATGTCCAGCACGTTGCCGTGTTGATCCACGGCGCGCCAGAGGTAATGGGTTTCCCCATTGATTTTGAGAAAGACCTCATCCAAGTGCCATTTGTCGCCAGGTTGGGCACGCCGCCGGTGGAGCGCGTTCGCATAAGTCTGGCCGAATTTGCCACACCACTGGCGAATGGCTTCATAACTGACGACGATGCCGCGGGCAGCCAGGATCTCCTCGACCTGTCGATAGCTCAAAGGGAAGCGGAAGTAGCGCCAGACCGCGTGTCCGATAATCTCAGCCGGGAACCGATAGCCTTTATATGAAGCAGCCGTTGGGGTAGTCATAGGCCTATTATACCCTGCCGCCGCAAGCCCGCAATCTGGCGGTTCAAGTTGACAATACCCTTGTCGTGGCCCCGGCAGTGTGATACTAGACCAACATCAGAGGGAGCGCGCGCATGGGTGTATTGACCCTCGACACACGGCAGCAACTACTCAATATTCTGGCCGTAACGCCCTCCTGGCGATGACCGCTGCTGATCAGGGTTACACCGCGTCCACCTGCCATTCTGCACCCGCTGGCCCTGGCCCTGGATAGGGTCAGCGGCGGCTACCCTCGCACAACCGGCCCGCCATGCGGCGGGCCGGTTGTATGGCTTTATATGGTTTCCTCTTGGAGGGTATGCTCTACGTGGCTCGGAGCAATACCCATCAGGGGGTGCAATTGGGGAAGAAGGTGTTGGTGACGATCTTGGCCGTTTGGCCGCGAGTCACATTGGCTTGCGGGCGGTAGTAGGTGCCGGGGCAGGGTTCGCCCGGCCCGCCGCACGCATAGCCCGCGATGATCCCGTGCTGCGCGATCTGTTCGGTGTAGAGCCAGAAAGTGCTGCCGGGGGTCACATCGGCGAACGTCTGTTGGGTCGAGGGGATGCTATCGGTGTAGCCCGCCACGGTGGCATCGATCTTCGCCATCTGCCCACGGGTCAGGTTGTTGTTCGGGCGGAAGTAGGCACCGGGGCAGGGTTCGCCCGGCCCGCCGCACGGGTAGCCGCTGATTGCCCCATGGGCGGCGATGCGCTCGACCCACAGCCAGAAGGTGCTGCCGGGGGCCACATCGTTGAACGTCTGCTGGGCCGAGGGGATGGTCTCAGCATAGCCCGCCGCGCTGGCGAGGATCTTGGCCGCCTGCCCCCGCGTGACGTTGTTGTTGGGCCGGTAGTAGGTGCCGGGGCACGGTTCGCCCGGCCCGCCACAGGGGTAGCCGCCGACAATGCCCTGGCAGGCCAGGCAGCGAATGAACGTGTAGAAGGTGCTGCCTGCCGGGACATCGGCAAACGTGACGGCGCAGACCGTGGGCGACGGGGTGCTGGTGGCACTGCTGGCGGGCGGCGTGCTCGTTGCGGTAGTGCCCGGCGGCGG
>JBBSAN010000896.1:0-3065 GCA_038252265.1 Chloroflexia bacterium | reverse complement strand
CGCGGGGTGGGCGGCTTCCCCTCCCCTGTCTTTGTGGTGGGTGGGGGGGGGGGGGGTGGGGGCCTGGGACGGTCATGGGCGAATAGGTAAGCCAGATGCCGAGAGGACGCGCTTGGTCTCGCGGATGCTGTACTGGCCGAAGTGGAAGATCGAGGCGGCGAGGGCGGCATCGGCACCGCCCTGTAAGACTGCGGCCATATGCTCCGGGGCACCCGCGCCCCCGGAAGCGATGACGGGGACCGTGACAGCAGCGGCAACGGCGGCGGTGAGCCGGAGGTCATAGCCCTGGCTGGTGCCGTCGCGGTCCATGCTGGTCAGCAGGATCTCGCCCGCGCCGCGTTCGGCGGCTTCGACGGCCCAGGCGACGGCATCCAGGCCGGTGCCCTGCCGCCCGCCGTGGGTGAACACTTCCCAGCCTGACGGGGTCCCCCCGCTGGCCCGCGCATCAATGGCAACAACGATGCACTGGCGGCCAAACGCCTCGGCCCCGGCGGTGATCAGGGTCGGGTCGGCCACCGCCGCGCTGTTGATCGATACCTTGTCGGCCCCCGCCGCCAGCAAGGCCCGCACATCGGCCACGCTGCGGACGCCGCCGCCGACGGTGAGCGGGATAAACACCTGCGCGGCGGTCTGTTCGACCAAATGCAGCACCGTGCGGCGGCTGTCGCTGGTTGCGGTGATGTCGAGGAAGACCAGTTCGTCGGCCCCTTCGCGGTCATAGAAGGCGGCCAGCTCCACCGGGTCGCCCGCGTCGCGCAGATTGACGAACTGGGTGCCTTTGACCACCCGCCCGCCGGTCACGTCGAGGCAGGGAATCACCCGCTTGGTCAGCCCGCCCACGGTGAGCGGCGCGGGCGCGCCGGTCGGAGAGAGTGGGGTCATAGCACCGCCTTGATCGCCGCCGAGAGCTTGATCGCTCCGGTGTAGAGGGCGCTGCCGATGATCGCCCCTTCGAGGCCCTGATCGCGCAAGGCCAGGAGATCGTCCAGCGTGGCGATCCCGCCCGACGCGATCACGCCTACGTCTGGCCCGACGGCCTGCTGGATGGCCGCCAGCCCGGCCAGATCCGGGCCGTCGAACATTCCGTCGCGGTTGATCGAGGTGTAGAGGAGGCGGCGCACGCCCACCTCGGCCATTTCGGCGGCCACGTCCACGGTGGTGCGGGCGCTACCGACCGTCCAGCCCTGGGTGGCGATCTGCCCGTCGCGGGCGTCGAGGGCGATGACGATCTTTTCGCCCCAAATTTCGACCAGGTCCCGCACCAGCGCCGGATTGTGGATGGCGGCGGTGCCCAGCACCACGCGATCCATGCCCTGCGCGATCAGGTGGGCGATATCATCGACGCCGCGCAGGCCGCCGCCGACCTGCACATGCATCCCGACGGCCTGCCGGATCTGGAGCACCACGTCGGTGTTGCTGGGATGCCCGGCCAGCGCGCCGTCGAGGTCCACGACATGGAGCCAGGTTGCGCCCTCTTCCTGCCAGGAGCGGGCGATATCGACCGGGTTATTGGAGAAGACGGTCATCTGCTCGAAGTCGCCTTGCCGCAGCCGCACAACTTTGCCGTCTTTGATGTCAATCGAAGGGAGAATATACATAGGGGTTGGGGGTTAGGGGTTGGTGATTGGTGGTTGGTGGTTGGTGGTTGGTGGTTAGTAGGTCGTGTGCTGTGTTGCAGCGATAACGGCGGATACCGGATGGATGTTGCGGACGAAATTGTCCAGCAGGCGGAGGCCCGCCGGGCCGCTCTTTTCGGGGTGGAACTGGGTGGCCCAGAGGCTGCCCCGCGCCAGGACGCTACAGAAGCGTAGGCCGTACTGGCTGCTGCCGATGACCAATGTTTCGTCTGCGGGCGCGACGTAATAGGAATGGACGAAGTAGAAATAGGGCTGGGCGTCCACCCCGGCCAGGAACGGGTGGATGCCCTCGGCCTGCACGGTGTTCCAGCCCATGTGCGGCACCTTCAGCCCACCGGGAAAGCGGCGGACCACGCCCGGCAACACGCCCAGCCCGGCCACGTCGCCCTCCTCGTGGTGCTCGAACAGCAATTGCAGGCCCAGACAGACGCCCAGGAACGGGCGACCATCGGTCGCCGCCGCCCGCAACGGCTCGATCAGCCCGCTGGCATGGAGGCGATCCATCGTCGCCCGCGCTGCACCGACGCCCGGCAGCACCACGGCGGTGGCCGCAGCGATTACGGCGGGGTCGGCGGTGATCTGCACCGTCAGGGCGCTGTCGCTGGTGGCGGCGACGTGTTCGAGCGCCTTGTGGATGCTGCGCAGGTTGCCCGCGCCGTAATCCACGATGGCGATGGTGGGGATGGGATCGATCATTCGAGCATTCCTTTGGTGGAGGGCACCGCGCCGTCGGGGTCCACGCGGCGGGTGGCCCCGTGCAGGGCCACGGCGACGGCCTTGGCGCACGCTTCCAGGCAGTGATGCGCGTTTTGCCCCCGGATCAGATCGATGTGCAGGGTCAGGGCGGCATGGGTCGCCACCGCCCGCCAGAACTCTTCGGCCAGCGCGGTATGAAAGACACGCACGCCGCCCAGCGTGGGTTCCAGGCCCGGTACAGCGTAGACGGTGAAGGGCCGCCCCGATAAGTCTACCACAGCGCGGGCCAACGCCTCGTCCATCGGGGCGTAGGCGTGGCCGTAGCGGGCGATCCCGGCGCGGTCGCCTACGGCCTGCCGGATCGCCTGCCCCAGCACAATGCCCACATCCTCGACCGTGTGATGATCGTCAATCTCCAGGTCGCCCGTGGCCGTGACTTCCAGGTCGAGCCGCCCATGCCGGGCGAACGACTGGAGCAAGTGATCGAGAAATGGCACGCCGGTATGGATGCTGCTCTGGCCGCTGCCATCCAGGTCCAGCGCCACCGTAACCTGGGTTTCGTTGGTGACGCGGGCGAAGCGGGTCCGCCGCGCCGGTGGGCCGTCGCCCGTCGGGCGCTGGGCCTGGTTCTGCGGCTGGTGCTGCTGGAGCCGGTAAACCTGGCGGATCGCCTCCATCATCTGATCATGCGAGGCAGGCTTCACCAGGTAGCCCCGCGCGCCTGCTACCAGG
>JBBSAN010000895.1:0-3071 GCA_038252265.1 Chloroflexia bacterium | reverse complement strand
CTACCTTCTCGTTTTGGATGTCCAATTCATGCCGACAGTCTTGTGGACGTGGATGCCCGGCTGCACGTAGCGCGAGCTTGTAATGGGAGAAAGGCCGAGCGGCCCACCGGCTTTTGGCCGGGGCAAGATCACGCAGGGTTGCTGAATTTTGCCACAGCGTTAGCCCCAGCAGGCTCATACCACCTACCAGCACAAGCCCCAAGATGAAAATTAAGCGTAGGTATTTCATATTACTCCATCCTGCCGCCGTTACGTAACACAGACCCGCCACTCAAATTGCAAGTCTCGTTACAGGCAACGAATAGAGTAGAGCACGGTTCTGATCCCGCTTACCACTGCTCCCAGCGGACCACATCCTCGAAGGGGAGGCGACCGCCCTTCTTCGGCGGGGCTTGCGCCTGTTCGGCCTGCGGGTAGCCGAAGGAGATGGCGAGGGGGAAATGCTGGTCGTCGGGGACACCGAGGATGGCGCGAGCCTGGGCCGGCTCGTAGATCGAGCCGATGCAGGAGCCGATGCCCTGCGCCCACGCTTCCAGCATCATGAAGGCGGTGGCCTGGCCCAGGTCAAACGTGCCGTCGTTGGGGGTGAGCAGGGCTACGGCGAACGCCGCTCCGGCCAGGTGCCCGGCATACGTCCCGGTGGCGGCCAGTTGCCGCAACGTCTCGCGGTCGCGGATCACGACAAACTGCCAGGCCTGGGTATTCTTGGAGCTTTGCGCCCGCCGCCCGGCGTTGACGATGGCGCGAATGGTCTCCTCCGGCACCGGCTGATCGGTGAAAGTGCGGACGGCGCGCATCGTCCGAATCGCCTCATCTACGTCCACAGGATGGCTTCCTTTCCGGTATCGAACGATAGGGATCAGGGATCAGGGATCAGGGATCAGGGATCAGGGATCAGTATACATCACGTTTCACGTTTCACGTTTCACGCCTCAAATCGCCGTCTGCTCGGCCAGCCGCAGCAGGGCATGGTAGACCACGTCCGTGTCTTCGGGGCGGCCCACGCTGATCCGCAAATGGTTGGGCAGGGTGGGCGTGGCGAGGGGCCGGACCAGGATGCCGCGTTCGGCCAGGGCGGCGGCGATGCGTCCGGCGGTGCTGCGCCGCACGCGGCAGAGCAGGAACGGCGCATCGCTGGGCAGCGGGTCGAGCAGGTTGAGCTTGCGTAGCTGGCGGAAGAGCCGCCCCCGCTCGTGGCGCATCTGGCGCACATGGCCTAGCAGTGCCTCCCGGTCGTCCAAGGCGGCCAGCAAGGCCAGCTGGGCGGCGCGGCTGGGCGGGTCGAGCAGCCCGGCGCGGCGCAGCGCCGTCGCCAGCGGGCGGCTGGTGAGCGCATAGCCGATGGGCAGCCCGCCCAACCCCGCCCACGGCCCGCAGTCGCGGATGATCACCAGATTGTCGAACTCGGCCACGAGGCGGGCGCAGCTATGCCCGGCGAACTCGAAATAGGTTTCGTCCACGACGACCAGCGGCTCGTGACGCAAGAGGCGGACGATGTCGGTGGGGGCGATGGTCGAGCCGGTCGGGTCGTTGGGCGTGGCAAGGATGACCGCCCCTACCCCTGGTGCGTCGAGCGCCTGTTCCAGCGCGGGCAGATCCAGCCCGTAGTCGGCGGTGCGCGGTATGGGCTGCACCACCCGCCCTTCGCGCTCGGCCAGGATGGCATAGAGGCTGCGGGTGGGCGGGCAGGTCAGGATCGTCTGGCCGGGCCGGGTGCCAACCCGTATCACGCGGGCGCACAACTCGGCCAGCCCGGCCCCCACGCTGATCCGCTCGCGGTGGATGCTGGTGTAGGTCTGCAATGCAGCACGCAGATCGCGCGCTTCAGGATCGGGCGGGCGGTGGAGGCCGTCGGCGCTACCCAGCACTTCCAGCACGCGCAGCGACGGGCCATACGGGTTCTCGTCGGTGTCAAGCCGCACGATTTCATGCGGCGGGCGGCCCAGGCGGCGCGCCAGTACCTCCAGCGGCACCGGCACTTCCTCTGCCGGGTCGATCCCGGTCAGCCACATCGGGGGGGCGTTTGGTGAGCTTGCGTCCACGGTTCCTCGCTTTCTGCCCTATTCTACCATAAACCGAGAAATTAGAGGTCAGAAATTAGAAATCAGAAGTCAGAAGTCAGCGTGCCCTGGCGCCGGTGCCGGTGTTGGGTGTGGCTTGCTTAAACAGGGCGGCTGTGCTATTGTCGTATTATTCATCCGACCCGGATTCGGCGAACTATTCCGTCATCCCACTAGCCCAACAGATAGGAGAACCCCCTCATGGCCGACGCTTTTGCTCCCAATCGTATTGACTTTGCCGCCTACACCAACCAAGTCGTTGCGCGGGGCACCGTTGTCCTGCCCTATCGCCGGGTGATCGACTTGCTGAACAGCGCCGACCGCGAATATATCAGCATTGATGGGGCCACGGTCGGCCCGCTCGTCTTGATCGGGGAGGCGACCGGGCCGAATGCTCAGGCCACCGTGATCCGCCGCACCCGGATCGTGCTCGCCGGGGTCAGCAAAGAGCAGGCCGCCCCCGCCGCCGACGATGTCAGCTTTCAACGCTCGGTCCTGACCCCCTGCCTGGGCTTCATCGGCGCGTTTGTCTTCAACGGCCACATCCCGCTGTTGCCCGGCCAGCGCCTGCTGGAACTGATGGAAACGCAGCGCAGTGATTTTATGCTCTTCTACGACGCCGATATCTACCTGGCCGAGCGCCCGGAGCATCCCCCCGAACACTACGGCGGCCTCGTTGTCAACCGGGAAATGCTGGAAGTATTATACCTGCTTTAGCGGCGAGTTGCGAGTGTGATGCGTGATGCGTGATGCGTGATGCGTGATTTTGTATGGCGTATTGCGTATCGCGATTGCGTGATAGGGTAAGGGCCGACAGCTAGCCCCGGAGGGGCGACAGAAGATAGCCCACAGTAGGACTGTGGGGGGACGGCCCCCACAATGAACAGCCCCGGAGGGGCGACAGACGTGCCAGGACGAGCATCCCTCTGTCGCCCCTCCGGGGCTTGGGATTTTGTCGCCCGATCCACACGGCTTGCGCCGTGGGCTACTGTCTGTCGCCCCTCCGGGGCT